>JAPORU010000092.1 GCA_026710045.1 Aestuariivita sp.
TCTTACCGCCTCCTGACCCTAACACAACATCCATGAACCGGAATCCTCAAACCACACCATCCGCCGTGGTGCACTTCAGAGTTGAACGGACGAAATAAAATCAGGTCCTTGAGTATAAACGAAACAAAAAAGGGCGGTCTTCGGATCGCCTTTTACTTCTATCTTCTCTGACGCTAGATTATCGGAAAATCAGTTCGCGTAATTAACGACTTAATCCACAAAAATTGACATGCATGGTAAAATGACCGACACACAATCTTTGACCCAATTGCTGCAGAGATGCTGCGTCCTACGATAATCACGGAAAGAGCAAACCGATATCAGAATTTGAGTTTCCCTCAACGTATCGACAACACAACGACACACCCCATCAAGATCACATGGGACGCGAGATTGTAATTTGGGTAACGTCACAATTTCCACATTGAAAAGATGACGCACAGGATGTGAGATAGAAGTTCCACATTCTTCGAAATCGTTCATCAAAGCCGAGTTCAGCAACCTGATCCCATTTTTCACTAAATTTCATATGCCATCGACGAAGTGTCAGATCATAACTCGAACCAAATTCAACAGAATTGACAATCGCTAAACCGGCTTTCTCGACATTATTTCTCAAGACTTTGGGACTGGGAAGCATGCCCCCCGGAAAAATATACTTTTGAATAAAGTCGACGCCACGTCGGTAGACATCCCATCGGCTGTCCGACACTGTAATAATCTGTAACGTTGCATTACATCCTGGTTTCAACCGATCCCGTACGGTGTTGAAATAAACCGGCCAGTACTTTTCCCCTACCGCCTCGAACATCTCAATCGAGGCAATACCATCATAGATTCCCTTTTCATCGCGATAGTCTTGAAGTTTCACATCAACCAAATGCGACAAGCCGCTCTTCGCAATCCGCTGTTGTGCAAAATCAAATTGTTCCTGGCTGATGGTCAACCCGGTAACACGTAAACCCCTCATCTTCGCCGCATATTCTGCGAAACCTCCCCAGCCACAGCCAATTTCCAGAATATGATCTCCTTGGGTAACACCCATCTGATCAATAAGTGATTCGTACTTGGTAACTTGAGCCTTTTCGATACTTTCCTGCCCTGTCTTAAAAAGCGCGGACGAATACGTCATCGTATCATCAAGCCACAGCTTGTAGAAATCATTACCCAAATCATAGTGATAGGAAATATTCTTCTTGGCTTGAGATCTGTGATTCCGTTGCAGCCAGAACTTTATTTGCTCAAATAGGCGAATAAATCGAAGCCCGGGGAAACCGTCATAGATCACTTCGTTCCCGGCATGGATTAAGTCCATAAATGCTTGTAAGTTCGGCGTCGACCAATCTCCATCAAGATAGGCATCGCAAAAACCGAGATCACCTTCCCGAATAAGGCGAACAAAAACATCCGGATTATGAATATGCAACTCGGCCGACGGTCCCGGATTCCGACCCTGTGCATAAAATCGCCGTCCGTCCGGTAATACGAGATCGATACTTCCATGCTGCATCTGCCCAGCTAATTTAAACACGTATTCAAAATATCGCGGGAGATTACATTGCCCATCGAGAGATGTGATCTGCATTAACTTTGCTGCTACCCTATGAAGATCATCGGTGCGTAAACGCTCCGACAACAATTAAGAATGAAACATATCATTCCGTTGACGGCGGGACTCGTAGGCCTGCATGGCACGCTTACGACCATCCTCGATTGAAACGATCGGTGCGGGATAATCATCATCGGGACTTAAGTTCCAACTCGGTGGAATAGCATCAAAATAAGATAGCGCATCTTCACCCGGTTCCAATGCCAATTCAGCAATCCAACGATTAACGTACGTCCCATTTGGATCAAATTTGTCTCGTTGTGTAGCAGGATTGAAGATCCGAAAATACGGCGAAGCATCCGGACCCGATCCCGCGGTCCATTGCCAGCCCATGGCATTGCTTGCCAAATCCCAGTCAATTAAGCAATCGGCAAACCACTGTTGACCAATCGTCCAGTGCGTCATGAGATGCTTCGTCAAGTAAGAGGCGACAATCATGCGGCCCCGATTGTGCATGCGACCCGTAACATACATTTCCCGCATCGCCGAATCCACAAAAGGTATACCTGTGCGACCTTGCATCCAAGCCGTGACTTCTTCATTTTTGTCCAAATTCCATGGAAAGTCATCCCACGCGGTCCTCCAATTCGCATCCAGAATGTGAGGTGTGTGATACATGAGATGATAGGCGAACTCCCGCCACACCAGCTCCTTCAAAAACTTCTCCGCCCCTTGAGGATTGTCCTGCATGGCCCGCAGTCCCGCATGCCAGCACATTTGCGGGCTTATCTCCCCCAGAGAAAGATGTTCGGATAAGTGTGACGTTGAATCAAGATCGGGTCGATCACGATTGTCGTGGTAATTATAAACAAGTTTGTCAACAAATCGTTGTAGACGTATTTGTGCAGCCTCCTCACCCAATTGAACATAGGGCCGTACAACAGTGGCACCGCGCCCCATGGCCTTCTCGAATTCAGTGCAAACGAAGGCATCGCTCCTTGGCCACATTTCTGGGGATCTAAAGCCCTGTAGATCGGGAAGTGGTTCAGCGACCGACAAGCGCGACACCTTCTTCCAGAACGGTGTGTAGACTCGGTAAAATCCACCGGTTTCAGTCGCTATTTTCCACGGCTCAAACAGCAGGCTTCCACAAAAAGAGCATGCGTTTATCCCTTTTGCCCTAAGTTCTCGCTTGATTGTGACATCACGTGCTATTCCTTGCGGATCATAAACCCGTGTCCAAAATACGTCGGACGCACCGACTTCACTGATGATGCTGTTCAATACATCGCGAGCTGTTCCACGACGAACGACAAGATCACTTCCACAGGCTCCAAGCCGAGCCTTGAAATGTGAAACTCCTAAACCAAAACGCCATTTTGGAGCGGCACCAAGTTTCTCCACATCATCGTCAATGATCAGCACAGGAATAATCGGTCTTTTTACACGGCATGCCGCGTGCAAAGCTGGATGATCGGATAATCTCAAATCACGCCGAAACCAGACAATAATCGGGGTCTTCATATTCGATGGCAACCCGTGTCTTCAAAATATCTGAATGATTTTCATTCTTAACCCAACAGATTCCATTCCCCACTATCTTGCAAGATCAATAACCACCCGACCCTTGACTTTACCCATCAGAATGTCCGACCCGAGTTGCGGCAAGTCTGAAAGCGATGCCATATCAATCATCTCCTCCAACGTGTCTAAAGAAATATCTTGAGCAATTCGTGTCCACGCTTGTATGCGGGTATCCATTGGCTGCATCACGCTATCAATTCCTAATAAATTCACTCCTCGCAACAAAAACGGAATGATGCTCGCCGACAAATTTGCGCCACCCGCCAATCCAACAGCGGCGACAGAACCTCGTGTCTTCATTTGCCCCAGAATGCGCGCCAACATCGCACCTCCAACGGCATCAATGCAACCTTGCCACGTTTCACCCTCTAAGGGTCTCTTCACCACCTCGCACATTTCTTCACGCGCAATAATCTGTGATGCACCAAGGTCACGTAAGTAGTCGGCGGCTTCCGGTCTGCCCGTGACAACGGCAACGTCATAACCTCGAGCGGCCAGTAAACTGACCGAGATGGAACCCACACCACCGGCCGCGCCCGTCACAAGAACCGGACCACACCCGGGCTTAAGTCCATGATTTTCCAATGCCATAATCGCCAACATGGACGTAAATCCTGCGGTTCCAACGGCCATCGCGTGACGCGTCGTCAATCCATCCGGTACCGGAACAAGCCATTCAGACTTGACGCGCGCTTTCTCCGCATATCCTCCCCAACGATTTTCTCCCACACGCCAACCTGTCAGGATTACCTTGTCTCCCACACGGAATGACGTATTCTCAGTATGACTGATGGTTCCGGCAAAATCGATACCAGGTACATGCGGATAAGCTCGCACAAGGCCGCCACCAGCTCCGAGACAGAGGCCATCTTTGTAGTTTACGGTTGAATACTCCACATCGACTGTTACATCCCCGTCCGGTAGCTGTCCGTCATCGATATCCTCAACGGCCGCAAACGTTTCTCCTGTGCCCTCATCCTTTCGAACGACCAGTGCCCTCATGTTTCATTCTCCTATGTTCAATTTGCGCCATGTCATCTCATCGACTTCTCATTTTTTGAGAACATACATACGGATATTCACCAGACCGTTACCGACATGGTTCCATACATCGGACGAAATGGAACCCGATCCGATCCGTCCAGAACTTATCCGAACATTTCGCGACCCATTCACTGAGCATGCCGGCAAATCCATCAGTTTCTAAGCCCAGAATTCCGACTTTATTCGTGCGTCACGCAAGCCATTTTGAGTATCCACTTGCACTGCGGTGTCCGATAACCAAAATTCCCTTTCAATCATACCGATTGACACATTCACTTCATAATCAGGTGACCAGACGGCAGATGTAATCTGACCGACGCGCCTGCGTCCCACGACAATTGGCCATGGGCGGTCGCAGACCGAGATCGGGTCACCAAATATTTCGACAGCTCGTATCTGCCGTACAGGTCCTTCCCGGGCAATCTCCGTTAATGCTGTTCGTCCGATGTGCTCAATGTGCGGTGGCTTGTTGCAATAGCGGCCGAGCCTACATTCATAGGGGTTGTTGCACGAGGTCATATCACTGCCGTAACTCAACAAGCCACCTTCAATTCTCTCAATTGTATTGGGACACCCCGCGCGCACCTCGAGGTCTTCACCGGCATCAAATAACGCCGTCCAGAGTGACATTCCAATACTGGAATCTTCAACATATATTTCAAAACCGCCCTGTTTCGAAAAACCGGAACGTGCGACCATGAACTGCTGGCCACTAAACGCGCACATTGCAGATCGAAAAAAAGGAATGCTGTGAACCTCTGGTCCAAATACACGTTCCATAAGTCGACCAGCCTTTGGGCCCTGAACGGCAAGTGGCGAGACATCTGGTTCGAAAACACAGACGTCCAATCCGAATCCGATCACGATTCCCCTTACCCAGAGTAAGAGATCGCTATCAGCAATTGAAAGCCACCATCGATCGTCCCCTAATTTAATTGCGACCGGGTCATTGAGCATCCCACCGACGTCATTTACAATTGGAACATAGCAACATTGACCAATCTGCATGTTGTTCAGGTCACGTGGAGTCAGCAAGTCCATCAATCTTGCCGTGTCCGGACCACACATCTCAACCTGTCGTTCGCAAGCGACATCCCAGACCTGTACATGCTTCTTCAAATGTCGGTAATCCGCCTCGAGAGTTTGAAAAACAGACGGCAGCAACATCCGGTTGTACACAGAGTAGGCCCGAACACCTGCGGCCTCGACACCCTCCGAAAACGGTGTCCTTCGCAATCGACATGCCGGAGAAATTAACGTCATTTCATGTAATAAGTATTCGAATCAAATCCGCCCGGGTCCAGCCCAGTGTATCGGGATAATGTCACCCGACTTACCCTCAAAATCCCAGACTCGTCCGTAATCCCGAACCTTTGATTTCAAACCGATCGCGGGGTAGATTACAGGCCCCATCCAGTATTGCGTATTCTGCATCGACACCGGCGTATCCGGATCCTTACCGGGAATCATCTCTATTTCCCCTTGAATTTTGCGCCCAACAACAATTCGACGACGCCGACCTTCCCGTTCAATAATAACCTTCTCACGTTCCGCGCCAAGAATTTCAGACACCAAATAATTGAATACTCCTGTATTTCCACCGGCAGCTCCTGAGAGAATTTGCAGGAGACCACTGTAGGCTTTACCGCTGGACTTGTCATCAATATAAGCGGCCACTTTCCAATTTCCCTCGGCCATGCGTCCGGGAATGTCAATTAACAGAGCTACATTAAGACCCGCCAAACTCTCATTTTCAAAATGCCCTGAGTCAATTTGAAGCGCAAACCAAGTCTGGCAGTATCCATACGTTGGTGGGTGCTTTCCCAACGAAATCCCGCAAGGGCATACCACCTCACAGGAACAATTCATAAATAACTCGCCCTTGATCTCCCAACTGGTCGGGTTCATTCTCCGACGTTTCGGATTATCGATTCGACTATCGATACGCTGGCGAACCGGCAAGCGATCGGCCTGTGGTCTTCGGGTTAAAGCCATATATGAAATCCACTAAATTGATGAGAAACAACAAGTGTAATCCCACTGGCAATCAAGAAGGCACCTAAAGGTTTGATGACGATCCGACCAACCTGGGGAAGCTTTTCCAATACCATCAGCAACGTCGCAAGACCCATCCAAAGCAAATTCATGACACCTCCAATAAATCCCAAGACCATAAATCCCCAGCAACAGCATACGCAATAAATACCGAGTCCGAGACCCATACGAAACCCGGCCAACCAGCCGATATGCCAATGCTTCATAAAGTATGCCATCGGAGTAATACAAATTCCATGGCAAACGTCCTTCACGCGTGAAAATTGAAATACGCCAACGAGAATCAATAACCCACCACTGAAGGCAAAAGATTTCGATATGCCATACAAGTCAATAACATTATTGAACAAAAGTAAGAGCTGCACCGCTGTTATCCATGCCGAAAATGCGATCCAAGTCACAAAATATCCCATCAAAATTCCAAACCACGTCGATCGCGTACCGTTCGCACTCACCATTAATGCTTCATAGGTGATGAGCGTCGGAACAAGGACCGGCAACATCATTGCGGCCATCATGATGGCCCACATAAGAAACAGTGGTTTAAACTGCGCCATCGGCATCGGCATATCCATGTACGGACTCATGGCCGCCATTTTGTGTCCGGCAGGACCTAACCGTCCAACGACATCAATGTCCATCTTCACAGCCATGCCGTATAACCAAGCCCAGGCCAACAGAATTGTAACAAAGAAAGATATCCAAATAAGAGTGCGCAGGATTGAAGACCTCACTTCATCATATCCAACCAGAATTTATGTCGGTTGCGTGACACGAATAGATGCATCACGCAACTCGATTCACGTGTTCTGACACTTATCCAAACACACAAGACAGTGATGAGCGCCAAAGAACGCCAACGATGGACAAAGGCGTCCACCATATTGACGATTACTCGTTACATAGATTGATGAAGTCATCCTTTATTTGCCGAGGCAACGACGCAATCCAAGGCGGGAATCGCAATAGACACGATTCAAAAAATCGGAAGACATGGACAGCGCGAATGCGGCTTGATCTTAATCAAATCCAGAAATCAATTTTCATATATGGAGAGATTCCCGAAACTTGGAGGTCAATGTATCACACACGCACCACACACGCACAAAATTATACATGCCGACGGGACACAACATCGATACCTGTAATCACCGACCATAAAGACACAGTTGGACAACGACAGTATTTTATTGCCTTCTGAACAAGTTCCGTTCGCAGATAGAAAATACGTAATTTTGGGTATTCACATCACAAAAATCGATCATTAAATGCCAAATTGGTAAAATTATTTTGCCGCCAGCCCGTATTGGGCACGATGAAAGTCTAAGGGGGGACCTAAATGACAATTCGTAAACTTGCCGCAGCAGTCGCTGCAACCATCTCCTTGACTGCAGCCGCACAGGCGCAGGAGAGTTTTGAAATGACGTCGGCCTTTGGGAAAAACTTGCCCATCCTTGGTACGGCCGCAATATCTTTCGTCGACAAGATCAACAGTATCTCTAGTGAAGTCGAATTTGAGCAATTTGATCCCGGTGAACTCGTACCCGCACTCGAAGCGCTTGACGCTGTCTCCAATGGCTCTGTTGATGCGTCTTACGCAACATCGGGTTACTGGCAAGGGAAAATCGCGGCCGCGTCGCTCTTCGCAGCGGTGCCATTTGGTCCTGAAGCCGGTGAGTTCCTTGCATGGATGATGTATGACGATGGCCGCACTCTCTATCAACGCATGTACGACGAGAACGGTTACAACGTGCACGTGATTCCTTGCGGCATAATCGCGCCGGAAACATCGGGCTGGTTCAAGAACGAGATTACATCGCTCTCTGATCTTGAAGGCTTGAATATGAGGTTCTTTGGACTTGGTGCCGAAGTCATGCAGAAATTGGGTGTATCGACATCTCTCCTGGCTGGCGGAGACATCTTCCCGGCTCTTGAGCGCGGCGCAATCGACGCAACAGAATTCTCGATGCCGCGCATTGACGCGCGTCTCGGGTTCTACAACATTGCGAAGTACAATTATTTCCCGGGATGGCACCAACCGTCTACGTTATTTGAGCTCCTCTTGAACAAGGATCGTTGGGAAGACTTAAGTGAGACCGCTCAGAACCAAATCGAAGTGGCTTGCCTGGCGAACATCACGGATAACTACGCAGAAGGCGAAGGTACCAACTTTACGGCAATGCAAGACAACGTCGAAAATCACGGAGTCAAAATTAAGAAGTGGCCACCCGAAATGCTTCAAGCCTTTGAAGATGCCTGGGGTGAAGTGGCGGGTGAACTCGCAGCCGAGGATGCCTACTTCAAGGAAGTTTGGGATGATCTACAGGAATTTCGTGCGAACTACAAAGTATGGAACGACAATATCTATCTCCAACGCCCGCGTAAATAAACCAGCCCTTTCCGTTAACGACGGAACGTGTTAACCCTTGGACCGAGGCGGCAAAGACACTGCCTCGGTCCTTTCTTTATGCGGAAATGACAAGGTAGGACGACCGATCGTTGATCAATGGGAGGAGAATGAACGAATGGATACGAAAGAGGCTGTTGTTGCGATTTCCGATCCAGGTGAAGTGGATAAGGATCAACATAATCGAGGCGATCGACTCTCCATAGGAATATCCAATTTCTTCGCCTGGATTTTTCCAATCCTGATGGTGGCAATCTGCTCCCAAGTCGTTCTACGGACCTTGGGCCGTGCTGAAATCGGCCCTGGGAATCAAGCATGGTTGGACGATTTCCAGTGGTGGCTCTACGGTGCAGCGGTACTCGTCGGGATTGGTTATGCCATTACAACGAATAGCCACGTCCGCGTTGACATATTTTATGATAATTTTTCCAAGAATAAGCAACATCGCATTGATATAATCGCACTGACGTGGTTTTTCCTGCCTTTCGTCATTCTATGTTGGGACGTCACGCTCACATATGCAATTTCTTCGATCGTAGCCGATGAGGGTTCAGACAGTCCAAATGGCCTGCATAATCTATGGATATTGAAGATATTCATGAATCTGAGTTTCGTGCTTATGGGGTTTGCGGCTTGGGCCGTCTATATCCGACGCTTGAGCGAATTGACGTATCCGAATTTATGGAAACAGCTTCTTGTCGCATTCCCCTCAACGATGTTTGCAATCAATCTTTGCACATATTACGCCATTTGGTGGATCGTGTATCTGACGAGTCCCGAAGGGACAACATCACGGGAAGTTGGCCGTCATTCGATGTTTGATAAATTCGAGTTTCTATTCTGGGAAATCAAATACACTATTGCCATAAGTCTGGTCGCTACGATTGTTGTAATCGGCTTGACTCGATTATTGGATCGGGGTCGTGACGCCGACATTATCCGTTAAGGAACTTCTGCGATGTTAAGTTTTCTTGGACAGTTCCTCACCTTAAATGAAATCGCCGTATTGGCGATGTTTCTTACTTTTGTCTTTATGCTGTTCCGAGGCATTCCCGTTGCCATTGCACTGGTCGGAGTAAGCCTCGTATTTGTTCTGATTGCAGAATTTTTCCTGGATCCATTTCGCGGACAATTTCGGGACGTGATCGAATTTGATCGAACCGGGATCAGTTATCAACGTATGCAAGCCATTTCAGGTCGGCTGTTTGGTAATATTGTCAAGAACCCTGTATTGGTCGCGCTCCCAATGTTTATCTTCATGGGGCTGATGCTTGATCAATCCGGGGTCGCGCAACGTATGATGCAGTCTATGCAGAAGCTGTTCGGCACACTTCGAGGTGGGCTCTCGCTTACCGTCATGCTGATTGGAATCATTCTGGCCGCGTCCACGGGCGTTATTGGTGCTTCGGTTACGCTTCTTGGTCTGATGGCGTTACCGACGATGATGCAACAAAAATACTCCAAGTCAATTGCCACAGGCACGATCGCGAGCGCGGGTACTTTAGGCATTCTTATCCCACCATCCATCATGTTGGTGATCATGTCAGATCAGCTCGCAATTTCATTGGGTGACCTGTTTATGGGAGCGCTCTTTCCCGGCCTGATCCTTGGAGGACTCTATATCGTCTTCATCATCATTTACGGTTTTCTCAATCCAAAGGCGATGCCGGCCCCGGAACGGACAGAGGATGTCGGTTGGCATGAAGTCAAAGAGGTTCTGTTGGCGGTCGTCCCGCCTCTCCTCCTCATCTTGCTCGTACTCGGTTCGATTTTTGCGGGCTTTGCAACACCAACCGAAGCATCGGGGCTTGGTGCGATGGGTGCGACCCTTTTGGCCCTCGCCAATCGCAAACTCACATGGAGCGTACTGCGTGATGTCAGTCGATCGACCCTGAATACATCCGGCTACATTGTCGGGATTTTCCTGGCTGCCAACTTCTTTGCATTTGTTCTGCGTCGTTACGGCGGAGACGAAATCGTCCAGCATTTGGTCCTGTCCGCATTTGACGATCCTTATATGACGGTCGCGTTCATCCTCTTCATTGTATTTCTTCTCGGTTTCTTATTGGACTGGATTGAGATCACAATCATCATCATGCCGCTCATGCTACCGATTATTCTGGCACTTGAACTTGCGGTACCGGGATTTGGTCAGGTTCGTGATCCTTCCGTCGTATGGTTTGCCATACTGGTGGCAGTAACATTGCAGACATCCTTTCTCACGCCACCGGTTGGATTTGCACTTTTCTATTTGAAAGGAGTATGCCCGGCAGAGATTTCGTTGAGCGACATATATAAAGGAATTATCCCGTTTGTTCTATTGCAGTTGCTTGGACTGTTCATTGTCTTCGAGTTTCCGGAATTAACCACATGGTTACCGTCCGTCGCCTACAGCGAATAGCGAATACAACACATCAAGTGACTAATTTGTGGGTGACCGTACATTGATCGAAAGGCGCCGTTCTGCTGATTAATGAAAAGTCCCGTGCACCGATACCATCACTTTGTTTGTATTCAGTCTTTCATCCGAGATATTCCGTTAGTTCTCGACGAAAGGTGGAAAGCGATAACGCGCAGCGGCAACGGTCCAATCCATATGGTTCCGAACATATTGTTCGGAAGCCTCCGACGGGGGATTATAATCCCAATGTTCCCCGCCGGCAGAATTTGCATCCATGGCGGCCTGTAACGTATGACGGCTTTTTTGACTGGCTATTACCGCCCTGCGAACGACATCACTGTCCCAGCGCTCTCGGACTTCCTGCGAAAATGATTGAGCCGCACTGGCATAAGCCGGATCTCTTGCAAGATTGACAAGTTCCCAAGGATCTTGTGAGAGATCAAAGAGTTGCGGCGGATCCTGTTCACAGTGAATGTACTTAAGCGAACCACGACGAATCATGTAAACAGGCCATGGCGTCATTTCTGCACAATATTCTCCAATGGCTTCGTCAAGAGGATCATCATGGCCATGCGCCAATGTTAGGAGTGATCGTCCATCAACAGGTTCACCGTAGAGGTCATCGCCTCCCCCTCCGATGTCAACCAGTGTTGGCAGGACATCAATCAACGAACAGGCATTTTTGACGCAACCAGACATAATTCCCGGCCCAGACATGATTAAAGGAACCCGCGCGGAATGTTCAAAAAACGTCATCTTGTACCATAACCCACGCTCACCGAGCATGTCACCATGATCGGACGTTACAAACACAATTGTGTTCTGCAGTTCACCGATCTCTTCCAATGTGTGCACCAAAGAGCCAACCTTGCTATCAAAATAGCTGACATTCGCGTAATAAGCCCGTCGCGCCCAACGTATCTCCTTTTCAGTTAACGGTGTCGTCGAGGCTTCAATACCGTCCATAATACGACGCGAAAGAGGATCTTGTTGATCGCGGGTGAACGTATGTCTGGGTAAATCAATGTCATCATCCGAGTAGAGATTCCACCACTCGGCCTTAGCAACATAAGGATCATGAGGATGAATGAAACTCGCCACCAGACAAAACGGCGACGAATCACCGGAAGCGCGATCACGACCCCGATCAATCAGCCAGCGTCGTGCAGCATATTCAACCTCATCATCATAATCCGTTTGATACGTCGCAACAGCGGTCCCGCTTTCCTTCACCGTCTGCATATTATGATACCACTTATCGATACGAACATCCGCCTTTTCCCAATTTGGTGTCCACGCAAAATCCGACGGATAGATATCTGTCGTGACGCGATCCCGAAAACCATGTTTCTGATCTGGACCAACAAAATGCATTTTCCCGGAGAGACACGTGCGATATCCAAGTGCGTTCAGGTAATGCGCAAATGTCGGCACTGAAGCCTTGAGTTCGCTTGCATTATCGTAAGCTCCGAGCCGACTGATATGTTGACCGGTCATGAATGCGAAACGGGATGGCGCACAGAGTGGAGAGTTGCAATATGCTGCATCAAATCGCAGTCCCTCTCGAGCAAGAGCATCGATATGCGGAGTTTTGACCGTTAAATGTCCGTAAGCCGCTAGGAAATGAGGAGGCAATTGATCCGCCATGACAATTACGATGTTGTATTGTTTCATGTTTTTCTCAGCTCCGAAATCTAACGTCTGCATCACATCATGATATCAGATTACAAATTTATCCCTTGATATTGAATTTTTACCAAGACTACAATCAAATCAACTCTGAGATCCCGTATTCTCGGAAACTCACATTCATTTTCGGCTGAATTCTACGCAAGATCGTCCTATCGCAATTCTTCTTGGGAATTCAGGCCCGTTCCGCGTTACCATCCGAGGTTATCAGAATCGGTAATTAGCATTCGATTGCAGAACCCTATCCTCATCCAAAGGCTTTCCCGAGATAAGCGTCCGTTCGATGTGGTCGCTCTTGTTACCGCCCACGAGAAGATTCGCAAGTTCCAGATCATCGCACAACAAAGCAACCATTGCAGGCGCTGTGGCAAAGACCCGTGCCAGCGCCAGCGCCAAGCATGTTAAAACGTTTTCCTTTAGTTCACATTTGGTGCAACAATAACGCCCCATGGCTGATCGCCCACGGGAATCGATCGCACAGCCGTTTGCTGTGCTACATCAATTACCGTGATATCATTTGTGTTCCCATTGGTGGTCAACAAGAATTCTTCACCCGGTGTGAAAGCCAATTGCCAAACTCGCTCGCCCACAAGAATATATTTTTCGACCTCAAGGGTTCGCGCATCAACCACAGCTACACGGTTCGACGGTCCAAGTGCCACAAACAGCCATTGGCCATCGGAGGTCACTTTTGCACCCACCGGCTGCAACCATTCCGGCTGCACACCGGGCACCTCAAAACGGATCTTACCCGCCTCGGTCGGCGCGCCATCTTCGGCAATATCAAATACCGAAACGGTGCCGCCAATTTCGGCCGTTACGAACAATCGCTTCCCATCCGCAGTATAATCCGCATAGCGTGGGCGCTGATCAACCAACATGTTGTATTTGATCGTATTGGTTTCCGTGTCGATAAAATGTGCCATATTGGTGGTCTCGGACGTGTTCACTACAAAGGCTGAATCTGGGCTGATAGCCATGCCTTCAGGTTCAACGCCTACCGGCACCTCGGCCAGTACCTCACGGGTTTCCGTGTCAACCACCGTGACAAGGTTGTCATCCTCGTTTGCGATATATAATCGGCGTCCGCTGGGCTCCAGCACGAACAGTTCCGGGTCCGGGCCGGACGGCAAAGTGTACAGTTCTTCGAAGGTTCCGGTATCAAACACCCGAACCTGATTGTCATCCGAGGCACAAACATAAAGCTTTTTCCCGTCGGGACTGACGGTGATGCCGCGCGGCCGCATACCAGCCGGAAATTCGGTGATGACCTCCCATGTCTTGCTATCGATTGCCGTGACCGTATTGCTGCGTTCGTTGCTAACAAAAATACGATCCGCGGTCACGGATGTAGCAACGAGTATCAAAACGATTGCCAGGAAAAGGTGCATTTATTGTCCTTCCAAAAACTGAGTACAACGGCTTTCGAACCGGTCGAGACCAAGTGTGTCCAATAGAGAATATTGGTGCAGAAAACCCTCTTGTGGAGAAACGCTAGCCGTAATGCGACCATCGTAGAGCAGAATCGGTTGACGCATCTGACCGTTCCAGGTTCGAAATGTCACGGGCCAGCCCTTGAACGCTGCCAACTCAAAACTGGCACTCAGTATATAATCCCGTAAAACTTCGGGGTCGTTGGACCCCGTACGTACCACTGCTTCACCAACCGCTCGCAAGGCAAGCCAAGCATCATAATCCGCCTCGGTGACATAACGTCCTGCAAGCCTTTCAAAGCGTGACTGGAATTGCGTTCCACCCCAACTTTCCGTCGCCGCATTGAAATTTACTGGACGTAGACCCGCCGAACCCATCGTTGGACGAGGATCCCACAAGTGAAACGGCAAATAGGGCGCGAAGACATCCGAGGCATCAGCTACAACAACGATATCATGCGGCTTTACCCCTTGCACCAGAACCGGAATTTGCCGCTGCACTGCCACATGACCGGTATCTGCGCGACGTGATCCGCCAGTGTCAAGGATCTCACGTTCTTCGACAATGTCTATCCCGAACTTAGTGGCGGCACGGCGGTATTCTTCGGCCAGTTCCAAGTCTGCGGGATTGGATCCGTGCACCAGCAACCAGCGGCTCCAGCGCTTGTAGGCCGCAAATTGCGCCACCGCATCAGCGCGCATCGCATTACTCGGCGTGATATGGAACAGGTTCGCACGGCATTCGACGTCCCGCAACTTGGTGTCACCTGAACTAACATTGAAGAATAATATATTGGGTGCAGAATCAACCAAAACTTTCAACTCGCTCGACTTTGCGGAAAGAACGACGATAGAAATGTCTTGCGCCTTGATCTGTGCCAGTGCATCGGCTACATTTTCAGGTGTGGTGGCAATGGTTGATGTCTCAAACGTATGTCCTAGAAAATGACCCGTTGTTTGATTGTCCTGAGTTGCCAGGGCAGCACCAGCGATGATGAGATCAGCAGGCTTTTTGTCAAATCGCGAAATAGGCGCGAACTGCGGATAGTCAACACGCAACACTGTCGCGTGTAATCCTACGCCACGAACTGGAGTAGCAAGCACCAAAGCAAACAGGATAGCGAACATTCTCATCGCATAACTCTCAAAGCATCGAGAGTAAAAATCGGGGTCAGTTCTTCGGACGCAGGCGCAGCATAGGTCATACCCTCGGCCACACCAATTTCTGGCAGAATGGCCTCGAATAGAATGTCGTTCAGCGTAGCATCCAGAGCCGCACGCAAAGAAGAATTTTCCGACAGAACAGCAATTCCAATATCCATGCCAACCGCATGCCGCCATTTGGCCAATCGTAACGAAGTAAATGGATTTGCCTTCAAATGCGCATCATAGGCGGCAACATCGATAATGGCAAGGTCGGTTCCGGTTTTCTCGACCTCCCAAAGAAACCCCGCACCGGGGTTCATCGTTACCAATAATGCCTGATCTGTTGACGCCACCTGCAATGTCGCAATAGCTCCCGACAACGTGCCTTGTTGCAGCGCCAGGTGCCGATCACCGAGTTGATTTAAACCATCAGGTTCCACCGCACCGTCCCAATAAACCAATCCAATCTCGGACCGCATGTAGCCCTGCGTCACATCAACCGGATACACATCCACAAAGCCCTGCAGCGAATCCTTAAGCAAGCCTGTATCTGTATCAATTTCTTGTGGCATGCCCAACCAGCGAGGCAAAGATGCGCGTTCGAATTCTGACTTACCGACCGCACTTTCATAGCGCGGATAACCGGGCACAGCATCACACAAACGATGAGCCAATAGCGCATAAGTCTCACGTACCGGATCGCTTTCCTCATCCAGATCATTTTCAATCCAAAGGACGTCCAGAGATAGTCCCATCCGAGAGGCAATCTCCTCACTCAATCGGTAGTCAAAACCACTTCCGCCGGTCAGTCGTCGACCCGCAATAACACCGCCATTACGTGGGAGACACATGGTCAACGCACCCTCTTGTACGAATACCGGAGACGTTTGCGCCAACGGGGCGTCCACCAAGAAAATGAACGAGATAGTCCCAAGAAAACACTTAGACAGACGAATCATCATTCAATCCGACGAGTCCGGGAACGGCTCCTTCCCGCCGCGTGTGGCAACATAACGCCAAAGAGCTGAAACCTCATCCGGTAACAAGATGTCACCCCAGGCTGGCATATCGCCTCTGCCGTGCAACACAGCAGTTACAAACCCATCCCTATTGTCTGTAGGCCATTTCCTAAGATCATAAGAATTGGTGCCGGGATTAACCATCTCTGGACCATGACAATGGGCGCAAAAGTCCCTGTATGTCTTCACTCCCAGTTCAAATTCGCTGACTGCGTCGCCGGCCAACACTGGCGCTGCGAGGAGCGCCAGTGTAGTCATCACAATAAAGCTTGGCTTCTTTATTGACCTTACTCCATGAGCTTGAAAGTCCAGACGGCGCCCCCAGACGGTGTTGCAGCCAGACGCTCGTCACCCGAGAACAGCGTGTACACAGCACCTGAGCCAACGGCAAGACTGACATATTGAGTGCCGTCCATTTCCCACGTCATGGGTTGACCCACAATGCCCGTCCCGACGTTGAACTCATAGAGCTTGTCACCCGTTTCCGCATTGAACGCTTCAAACTCACCCGATTGTTTCCCCGTAAAAACCAAATTGCCACCAGTCGATAGGATTCCTGCATAGCGTGGAATAGCGGAACCGTCTTGCCATTTCACATCGCCCGTCATAGGGTCCATAGCTCGAAGATAACCACGATCGCCCTCAGGCCAAGACCAACTAAACTCAGCCCCGAAATAGAAAACGCCTGCACGATAAGTCGGTTCAACCGCCTTATAATTCATACCGATGTTTTGGGTATTGATGTAAACAAGACCCGTTTGGGGGTTGTAAGCTATCGGAGACCAGTTCTTGCCACCGAGCGCTCCCGGCCAGAATTCAACCTGTTCGCCGGACCGCGCAGCTGCAGCAACAGGCGTTTCATTCGGGCGCCCGGTTTCCAGATCAATACTGTCCGCCCAATCAACACGATCGACAAACTTGTTCGCCGCAACCAGCGTTCCATCTTCCCGGTTCAACACATAAAAGAACCCGTTTCGGTTAGCCTGCATAATAACCTTCTGATCGTCGATTTCGGCCAAAACAAGCTCATTTGTGGCGTCATAGTCGAATGGATCATTCGGCGTGGTCTGATAGTGCCACTTGATGGTTCCGGTTTTGGGATCAAGCGCCAGGATTGACGTGGTATAAAGGTTATCACCCGGACGAACACCCGCATTCCACGGCCCAGCATTGCCAGTGCCCCAAAACACGGTGTTCATATCCGGGTCATAGGTTCCAGTTAACCAAGCAGGCCCACCACCACGTTCCCATGCATCGGTCTCCGGCCAAGTCTCTGACCCCGGTTCACCAGGCTCGGGGACCGTATACGTACGCCACAGGCGTTCTCCGGTCATTGGATCATACCCCTCGATATAACCGCGAATACCGTATTCTCCGCCCGATATACCAACAATCAAAACACCATCAGCAATCAATGGTGCAACGGTGAAGGAATAACCTGCCTTGAAGTCAATCGAATTCGACTTCCAGACTTCTTCGCCTGTTGATGCGTCGAGCGCAATCACGTTGGCGTCAAGTGTGGTGCGATAAAGTTTTCCGTCATAAAGCGCAACACCACGATTTACGATACCGCAGCATGCAACACGCGGCGTTTCCGCAGGATAATCAAGGACGACCTTCCAAATTTGTTTGCCAGTTTTTGCGTCGAGCGCCATCGTGCTCTTGTGCGTTGTCACATACATCACCCCCTCATTAAGCAACGGAAAGCTTTCCTGTCCGCGGCTATCATCAAGACTGTAAACCCAGGCCGGAACGAGCTTACCGGCATTGTCCGCGTTAATCTGATCAAGTGGACTGAAGCGCTGCTGGCCGTACCCCATACCATAGGTCAATACATTGCCAAATGTTGCCGTATCATTGACAAGATCGTCAGCGCTTTGAGCAAATGCGACCCCCGACATAGCAATGGATAACGCAATCATTGAACTTGTGAGTTTCATCTTTCTTCCTCTCCTCTCCTTTGGAATATTTGATCATTTATATAGTGTTTCGAATAAGACGGTAGGTAATGATACGTCGCGTGTCAAGCATACAGCACACGTCACGGGCGATGGATCGTGGAATCGACCGTTCTGAGGATTTTTCATGCAGTGCCGTCCAATGTCTTTCCACAATGGTTCAAAGGTCGCACGTCACAAGCGAAATTTAGACCCTGCCAGCTTAACCAAGCTGTCGAGCCTGCGTCTTCCTCCAGTCCCTTAGATTTAATCACGCCTTGCGCAATGCGCCATATCTGACCTTCGTTCTCCAACCTGCGATATCCCTTTCTTCCGACTGATTGCGACTCGATGTGACACCGGCCAAAGATACGCCCTTCCGGGCTCCCCCATCCCGACAATAACAAAGATGCGCCGGATTAAACGGTCCCAGACAGCACCGCGACCGACACCTGCAAAGGTTATCTTGTACAGGTCAAGGATACCACCAAAGTTCCTCAAGTTTGATTATCGATCTTTTTGGAAATGAACTGTCCGGATCGTCCTTCACGACCTTAAAAGATGATCGATAAGACAGATCGCGACCCTTCAAGATTTAGAATATTACTATTTTCTGCGCCACTCGCTCTACATGTTACATAAAAGCTTTGCAAAAAAGACACTTTAAATAACCTCGTAAAAGCATTTTTGTAGAATCGGAGTATTTTGTGTTTACGAACACGTTTCGTGCAACTAAATTATGATTGTTCTTAATGAACTATGGACATAAATGCGCGCAGAATAAGCGGATCGGACCCGGGGGCGGTACCCGGCGGCTCCACCAAAACGCAATCGCTTACGATGATTTTGGGGCCGAAACAGGATCGACGAACGTCTAAAAGCGTTAGCTTTGTTCCGGCGGGGTACCACCGTTATCGGTCCAAAAAGCATAATTGCAAACGACAATCGTGCTCCGGTTGCAGTTGCAGCGTAAGCGGCAACAATACCGACATTCTAGTCCTTATCGCCTAGCAGCATAAGGCGGGGCTTGCCGGAGCCTGGCAACAGAATCCGGCACTTTTAGATCTGGATCCGAATAAGATTTGACCATAGCTGGTGCAAAACAACAGCACAGATGGCAACTTCCCGGGAACCTGACTTTCTTATTCAAACTGGTAGATACCATCCTTCGAACGACACTCATGCGTCATCCGACCGTATTCCACCGATCTCGCCGTGGGTAGCGCCAACTCTCCCATGACCGACGAATAATCCTACCGATGTCGAAGATCAAACAAATGCGGCAAGAACATAGTAGACCAAGTGTGTCGTCTACAGGTTTAACGGCATTCATCACCATCAGAATTTCATGACTCTGCTTCATCTTGGCAATTTTCATGGGACTGAGTTAATAACGATTGTGTACTTTGATATCGGCTCCGGCTGCAATGAGCATCATCGCAAC
This sequence comes from Aestuariivita sp., assembly GCA_026710045.1. GTDB lineage: Bacteria > Pseudomonadota > Alphaproteobacteria > Rhodobacterales > Rhodobacteraceae > JAPORY01. The sequence continues at coordinate 19,709 of JAPORU010000092.1, forward strand.
GTTTATTATATTCCGCATAACTGCCCGATGTACCCCTGCCTGCGGCAACAATATAGCAACACGGAAATGGTATCAGGTAACAGCGTCAGTCAGAGGCGACTCACGCGATCCGTCGCATCAATTTCAGCGCCTTCATCAACTAAGCGCGCAACAATGCGGCTATCACGTGCCCAAGCTCCGCACTACAACGGCATCTTTTTACATTTCGACAGGGTCAAATCAATGCTCTGCATAATGGCTGAATATGCGCGTGAGGAACTATGATTTCTGATCGCTCGCTGTAAGTCGATAGTGACGTTCCCCTAACTTAACTAAGAACGCTCAAGCCTTCACGGTTAAAATCCCTACATTCCATTCCATACACCGCGAACGATCTGCAGTATCTTCGGCATCGATTGATCCAAACGGTTCCGTTTACTATAACATGCAATGAATACATGCAATGAATACATCAAGAAAACGTTGTGATAGATTGTTACCGATTGTCTTTAGAATGCTGAGTCATTAACGTACATTTATCGTCTCACTTTATACTCTTTGTATGACCACAGAATACCGCTGTTTAGACTTTGATAAGATCGCTTTAGAACCATGAAGAACAAAATCAATTATGATGAGTTGATGACCCAAGCGATGCGCGGCTTAATCAAATTGATTTTAGAAAAAGTCGCGGCGACAGGCTTACCCGACCCACATCACTTCTACATTACGTTCGCAACAAATCATTCCGATGTCGATATGGCGGATTGGCTAAAAAAAAGATATCCGGATCACATGACCATTATTCTTCAAAATTGGTACGAGAACTTGGAAGCAATGGACATGGGATTTACCGTCACGCTCAATTTTGACGATCAACTTGAGAATTTATATATTCCCTATGAAGCGATCAGCGTATTTGCAGATCCATCAACCAAATTTGGCCTTCGTTTCGAATATAATGAGACTATCGAAGCAGACGCGCAACACAGTTGGTCGAAATCGGACGAGGACAAAGTCAAAAAACCTCATAAAGATGCCGAAATCGTCTCTCTCGACAAATTTCGGAAATAGCGTGTTTCGAATATCTCGCAGAACACGTCCTAAATGATGCTTTGTCGGAGTACAGCCGACAATGTGTTCTGAAGCGTTGCAATGACACGACATTCAAGACATAGACGATAACAAACCCTAACATGAGATCCATTATGACAGAAACCCGTATTGAAACCGATAGTTTTGGGCCATTGAACGTCCCCGCCAAAAGACTCTGGGGGGCTCAAACACAACGCTCAATCATGAACTTTCCCATTGGCTGGGAACGACAACCTATCGGATTGATACGTGCTCTCGGTGTCATTAAAAAAGCTTGTGCCCAGCAAAACAAATCTCAAAAAACACTCGATCCCGTACTCGCAGATGCCATCATTGAAGCGGCGAGTGAAGTCATTGATGGAAAACTTGACGACCATTTTCCTTTAGTGGTCTGGCAGACAGGCTCGGGGACGCAATCAAATATGAATGCGAATGAAGTTATTGCCAACCGCGCGATTGATATCCTCGGCGGCATAATAGGCTCAAAGGACCCTGTACACCCAAATGACCACTGCAATATGGGTCAATCATCCAATGATACCTTCCCAACGGCCATGCATATTGCTTGTGCAGAGGCGACAAACACACTGTTGTTGCCCAGCTTGGACAATCTTCACAAATCTTTTTTGGAAAAAATCACGGAATTCGATGGGATTATCAAAATCGGTCGTACACACACGCAAGATGCAACACCATTGACACTGAGCCAAGAATTCTCAGGATATTCTCATCAGATCGCAATGAGTATTGAACGATTACAGGCTGCACTCAATCACATCTATGAACTGGCACAAGGCGGTACAGCCGTCGGAACAGGTCTCAACACACAGAAGGGATGGGCCGAAGCTGTAGCCGAACATATCGCAGATATCACCAAGTTACCCTTCCGTACAGCGCCAAATAAATTTGAGGCCCTTGCATCCCATGATGCGATTGTCGAGTTCTCTGGAACCCTAAAATCCATCGCAGCCTCATTGTTTAAAATCGCAAATGACATTCGATTACTTGGTTCTGGTCCAAGATGTGGACTCGGCGAGTTGATCTTACCAGAAAATGAACCCGGATCTTCCATAATGCCCGGTAAAGTCAATCCGACCCAATGCGAAGCTCTCACGCAGGTCTGTATTCACGTTATGGGTAATGACGCTGCTGTCGGCTTCGCTGGTTCACAAGGCCACTTCGAATTAAATGTCTACAAACCAATGATGATCTATAATGTCCTGCAATCAATTCAATTGCTCGGTGATGCAGCCAATACGTTCCGGGAAAATCTTGTAGAAGGATTGAGAGCCGACAAGACGCGGATTGAAAAATTGATGCAAGAGAGCTTAATGCTCGTTACAGCGCTGGCACCTGAAATAGGTTACGACAACGCTACGAAAGTGGCAAAGACAGCACACAAGAATGGTACGACCCTCAAGGAAGAAGCGATTGGGCTTGGATTTGTCGATGAAGAGACTTTTGACCGAGTCGTACGACCGGAACAAATGATTGGACCAAATAAAGAGAATTCATCTGTTTAAAACCGAATCCTTACGCAACATGGTTAAGTCCGATATTCCAAAACACACTCTACTACACTATACTTAGTGTCTGTCAAAAAACCCTCATTTTTTATGAATGGCAAGACTTTCGGCCGGAT
>JAPORU010000183.1 GCA_026710045.1 Aestuariivita sp.
CTTTTTCCGACCCGGAAGCCTTGGCATGGGCTTGCAGGATCGTGCCGTCCACCGATACGACTGACAGATCGAATTCGTCGGATAACACGTTGACAATACGATCAAAAAGTCCTTTCTGCACCCACCGTCGAAACCGTCGAAAAGTACTGTTCCAGTTCCCGAAACGGGGCGGAAGATCCCGCCATGACGATCCCGTGCGAAACCGCCACAGCACCGCTTCAAGAAACAACCGATTATCCGCCGTCCGGCCGGGGTCTGTTGCCTTTCCCGATAGAAGCGGTTCAATCCGCTCCCACATCGCATCTGTCAAGATGGTTCGATCCTTATTCATGATTCGGCTCTCTCAATAGTGTCCGTCGCCTCTTTTCCGAGCAACTCTGTGAGTAATTATACCAACTGTCCACGAAATTTCAAGAGTAGATATCAACGGGTCCTAATCAACTGACCTCTTCAACCGCTGATAGACCTTCACTTGGTCACTGATAAACATCACAAATCAGCAACAATAGTCATTGGTCGCAGTAACTCATTATAAGATGCGAATGATTCAACGGTACTTTAAAACTTTTGAGAGGAAAAATGCTTCGAAATATTTTTAGTCTTGTCGCACTGGGCAGTTTGATCGCAACAACTGCTGTTTCGGCCGAGAAAATGCGTATTTCACTACAACTACCCTTGAGTAGTCACTTGGGCGAAAACCTTCAGTTGTTTGAAACAGAAGTCGAGACTCGCACGAACGGCGCCATCGACGTCGAAATTTACGATAGTGCCCAGCTCTATAAGGACAAGGAAGTGCCTGCTGCTGTCGGCTCGGGTGCGATTGAAGCCGGTGTTGCATCGCTTACGCGCTACGTGGGAGATGCACCGGCCGTTGACGTGTTTTATATGCCCTTTCTATTCAATACAGAGGAGAAAGTTCGAGCGGCTGTATCCGAAGGAAGTCAGATCCGTGCGATACTTGAAGCCGAAATTTCAAAGACAGGCAGCCATGTCCTCTACTGGCAAGCGTACGGTGGAGCAATTATGCTGTCAAACGGTGACCCAATTCGTACACCCGCAGACTTAGCTGGCAAAAAGGTGCGCGTATTTGGCAAGACTCTCGGTGACTTTGTTACCTCTGCCGGCGGAGCGCCGACCTTAATTTCCGGTTCAGAGCAATACCTCGCATATCAACGTGGTACAGTTGATGTTGGAATGACCGGCGTATCGGGGGTGAAGTCACGCAAGCTCTGGGAGGTTATGGATACGATCACTGTCACCAATCACGCCAATATCGAATTTGTGGTTGTCGTCAATCAAGATTGGTGGAATGATCTTTCAAGTGATATCCAAGAACATATTCGAGACGCCGCAGAAGTTGCACAATCGGCTGTGCGGGATCGCATGACATCAATCGAAGCCACCGCTTATGAATCGGCAAAAACAAATGGAATGACCGTTGTAGAGATTTCTACCGATGAATTAGAGGCTTGGAAGTCTGTCGCTCAGCCGGTTTATGACAATTACATTGATGCAACGGGTGATGTCGGCATGATGCTGATCAAAATTGCTCAAGCGTCAGAATAGAACTCAATTTCACGAACTTTCAAAGACAGCTCGGTTCTGCGGGCTGTCTTTCAGTGAATGACGATTTTCTGCAAAATCTCCTTCGGGTCCGCAGTTCTTGCGGCGATCCTTCTGGCTTTGACAGGCGCCATGCTCACCTATGAAGTAGTGGCCCGATACTTCTTTATTCGCCCAACTATTTGGGCCGCAGAACTCAGCCAACTCTGTCTCATCTGGGGTTGTATGTTAAGTATGGCTCACCTGCTCCATGTCCGACGCCATATAACTGTCCATGCCGTTACCAATACACTTCCGCGGACCGGACAACATATCTGTCGCACCTTATCACTAAGCTTTGTTATGCTCTTCAGCAGTATCGTCACGATCTGGGGGTGGAAGATTTTCCTTGACAGTTTTGAACGGGGGCGCACAACCGGATCTTTACTCGATTTACCGGCCTGGATTGCCGAACTGGCAATCCCGGTCGGTTTTTTTCTTCTCGCCGTACAAGCGATTATGGAAATGATCGACTCGGGAACATCACCGACTGTTCACCGATCGTCTCACAAATGACCATCACCCTCATCCTTATCGCCCTCTTTGCCATTTTACTCTTTGGCGTTCCAGTTGCATTTGCGCTCGGCGGTCTTGGTCTCATGATGTTATTATTGGGTGGATTCTCACCCTTAATGGCACCACAGGCAATTCTCTCAACGCTTGATGGCTTTATACTGCTAGCGGTCCCGCTCTTTCTCTTGATGTCCAATATTCTGCTGAAAGGCGGCGTTGGCCGGGATATCTTCTCCGCGGTACAAGCATGGGTTGGGCATTGGCCGGGTGGATTGGCGGTCGCCACCCTACTATACCAACATCATTGTATTGATGGATAAAGGGATTTCAGTTTGATGCGGGCGT
>JAPORU010000170.1 GCA_026710045.1 Aestuariivita sp.
CTCTGAGAGGGAACGTGACAGACATCCAGAAACGTTCAAGAGTAGATGTCAACGGACCCGAGTCTCAAACGCTTAACGTTCCAGTTGATCACAGGAAATTCCTTGAGCCAAGTCATAAAATTGTTTTGCACGACAAAATGCATCGCGCTTGCATGCCGCCAGATAATGGGCTTCTTCATCCCGACCCCATTGTTCTTCCTGCCACGTTTCATCAACACGTGACAACTGCCAGATGACATCGGGGTCACGCCAGTCCCGGATCGCTGCAAGACCCAGCACGAGAGACCCCGTCAAAGTGACAAGTTCATACAAGGCGATTAAACCGAAGGAGTCGAAAGTCTTGACCTGCGTCTCAAGTTTACCGAGTATGACTTTGGATTGCGGAACATGCATGACGCCGTAATGAACAGCCAATTGTGCATCCAATTCTCGTGCCGCTTGATTGAGAACAGGATCCCATTGTTCGGATTGTCGACCGATAAGACCGACAGGTCCATCGGCTCGATAACATAATAAATCGCTATCACCATAAGCGACAATCGTATCCGAAACCTCACATTTATGAACGGAGACCTTATCGATTGCCGCATTGGCCAATTTCGTCAACGGCATCGTGTTGATCGAAAAAACCTCACCTTGTACCGCCCATTCTCGCGCAATCGCGTCGGCAAGCTGACGCGTTGGTAGGTTAAGTGCCGACTTAGCCGGTGTGGTGGCAACATGATGATCAAGCATAACGGTCCAACCGTCCATGTTTTCAACCACATCCACATGGCTCCAAAAACGTCGAGGTGTCCACGCGTTCATTCAACCAATCTCAATCAACAACGAGAATCACGGACAGAAAACGGATCACTCGATGCCATTTCAACAGACCAGTCAAACACGGCCCAAGATGCCAACATATGTTCTGGTAAGTCAGCACAAAAGGAAATCAGCCGCCGCGTTTTGGGGTGTTCAATAGTCAAGGATCGGGCATGCAGATGCAATTTATCTTCAATTATTCCACCGATGCGCGCACCCCATCCATCACCCGCATTTTCCTGGCTTGATCTTCCGTATGTATTATCACCTATTATAGGATGCCCGATGTCTGCCATGTGTGCACGAAGTTGATGTGTCCGGCCTGTGACAGGCTCAAGTGCCACCCAAGCCGCCCGCCGTGCCACGCGAAACAATGTGGCATAATGCGTATGCGCATGCTTGGCGTTAGGTATTTGCTTGACATCTTGAGGAGCAATGACACGCATCTTACGCTTGGCCTTATCTCGATCAACAGATTTGACCTTGACCAACCCAGAGGCAACTTCCCCTTGATAAGGTGTTGGAACCCCTGCAACGAGCGCCCAGTAGATCTTGCGGGTCTTTCGATGTCGAAAACTTTCCGAAAGTGCCATGGCAACCGAACGGGTACGTGCCAGAAGCAATACACCCGACGTGTCCTTGTCGAGCCGATGTACGAGCCGCGGATGTTCATCATTTCCGAAGCGCAGATACCGACTTAGCCCATCGATATGACGCTTTTGCTTGCTGCCCCCTTGAACCGGCAATCCGGGTGGTTTGTTCAGTACAATAATATGATCATCTTTGTACAAGACAGCCGATTGAATAAGAGTAACGTCTTCACCGGAACATCGTGACTTCGCGATCATCAAATTGGGAGTGGAGTATGCTAACGGAGGCACACGTATTTCTTGGCCTTCTTCGACTCGTGTGGCCGCTTTCACCCGACGTCCATCAACACGCAACTCACCCCTTCGGCACATTTGTTCAATGCGACTCTGCTGCAAAGCTGTATAGCGACGCCTCAGCCAACGATCCAATCTCTGGTTGCCCTCCCCGTCCTCAACTCTCCAAATCTTTACCTTACTTTCTTGTCTCATTGGAAAAAGACTCGCATCAACGCCGCTCCGAGCACCAAACCACCCAAAGAACCACCAACCGATAACAATACGTAGATTGCTGCAAGACCAATTTCATTTTCTTGGACCAAATTAATGGCCTCAAAAGAAAAAGCCGAGAACGTTGTAAAACCGCCAAGAAACCCGATCATTACAAGAGGTGTCCAGCCGTCAAGATCGCGCATGAGCACTGCGGTGACGAAGATCCCCAAGAGAAATGAACCAAGGACATTCACACATAGAACACCCACAGGAATATGCGTCGGTCCTACAAGGCGAAACAATCCGATCCCAACCAGGTATCTTGACACGGAACCAAGAGCACCGCCGACCGCAATTTGAACGACTGCCAACATAGTCATGGCCTTTTTCTGACAATTCATGAACTCTCCGAAATACGGTCCTTCTTCAGAAACCTCTTGTCGGATATGAATGCCTCAATCACGTGTAGCGATACGACAATTTACGCCATTGCATCAACCTCAGATGCCATAGACACCTCACATACAGAAAAACAGAGGCGCAAAACCTACACATACTCAGGTGATGTTCATCCGAAATTCTTCACATCTCTGTTCATCAGCACAGATTCTCAATCCATCGGATATCGTGTCGCACCGATTGATCCAGTCCCAAACCTGATCACCGATGCATGCCCGTCACGTCTCTCATCACACTCCCAGCTGCATAACGATCCGGTCACAGTTTAGACCGATGAGGACATCGAGTCGATGATCCACCGTCGCGGCGACGGAATAGGACAGACAACGGACCATGACTGCCCATCCTCCTGTAGATACCCCTGTGCAGGAGGTGATCATAATAGGTTTCCGCCGTCATATGTGCAGGCAGTCGTTCGGCGGCGGTTCCCGAATTCCGCACAGAACCTTCAATCAAATCAATGACATCTGACCCCGATATGCCATCCTCAAAATTCTCCATAACGGCTGTTATAAGCTGCTTCGATCGACCGAACTCCGAGCTTATCCTTGCTGAATAATAGGTTTCACGTCGTCTTTGAGATTCAACGCGCACAGCAGCCATATCTATCTTTTCAATATCACCCGCAACATGACAAACCTGTTGCGCAAATGCGACGGGCGTGTTGTGAATATGAGTGGCCAAAACTCCCCTCTCACGCCATGTCCAACAGATCATCCTGCCATGGTCCAGAGGGAATCTGGAAATGTTCAGTCCAACCTTCGATCAATGCCCGGCTTTCCTCCTCAGAAAGCGCGCCAAGCGAATGAACCGCGTTCAACTTTGTACGTGATATTCCCATACGCTCAACCACACCAAGCGTGTCACTCAAACCCGTGGCGATCACGAAAATCGGGGCTGGATACCCTCCACCATGAATTTTATTTAAGAGTTTGACATGATTTGCATTACGGTCACCGGACATGGTCTGAAATTCGTCAATTGCAATCACAAGAGGAACCGTCTCCTTGGTACGACCGCCCGACACTCCACCCAAAGGAGTCTGAATAGAAGCGTTCCACGCGGTGATTTTTGTACGGACCGTTTTCCCAAGATCTTTCTGAAGACATTCCGCTTAGGATCGAGAGAATCCCATATCGGCCTGAAACAAAACCTGTCCCTCTTAAAAGCACAGGCCGTAACATAGGTGATAAGCGATGTGCCAGAAATCAGCGGACATAAAAGTTAGTCCCTCAAGAGTTCATTTATGCCAACTTTCGACCGAGTCCGTTCATCAACACGCTTAACAATCACGGCACAATATAAATGAATTCCATTCTTCGATGGCAAGGACCCGGCGACAACAACCGAGTAAGGAGGAACCTCTCCGAAAAAGACATCGCCTGTCTCTCGATCAACAATCTTTGTCGACTGACCAATAAAGACACCCATTCCAAGAACAGCACCTTCACGTACGATCACACCTTCAACCACCTCAGAGCGGGCTCCAATAAAGCAATTATCCTCAATAATCGTCGGTCCGGCTTGCATCGGTTCCAGAACACCACCAATACCAACTCCACCCGAGAGATGTACATTTTTTCCAATTTGGGCGCACGAACCAACGGTCGCCCATGTATCAACCATCGCCCCCTCGTCCACATAAGCGCCCAAATTCACAAAGGACGGCATGAGAACAACGTTTCGAGCGATGAACGCCGACTTCCGGACAACGCAATTTGGTACCGCTCGGAATCCGACCGACTCCCACTGGTTTTGACTCCAACCCCGGAATTTATTATCCACCTTATCCCACCAACTGCTTCCCTGCGGACCACCGGATTGCATTTCCATATCCTGCAAACGGAAACTAAGCAAAACAGCTTTTTTTGCCCATTGGTGAACCTCCCACCGGCCATCGGGCTGTTTTTCCGCTACCCTCAACATACCCGAATCGAGAGCTTCAAGCGTTTCATAAATCGCATCGCGCGTTACACCAGACGTCGACGACGTAATCACATCACGAGACTCCCAGGCGCTTTCAATCGCTTCTTTCAGTTCAGTACTTGACATAGACAGTTCCCCGATCAGTCCGTTTTCAACGGATCTATCTTTGTGCCAGATCGTCGGCAATGACAAGTGCCCTCAGGCCGATGTCGTTGAACGACATCTCGCGGTCGCTGATTTCAGTTGACCACATGCTGCAAGAATGTCTTCACCGCGCGGCGTACGAACGGGCGACGCATATCCGGCGCTGGTAACTATATCGGCAAACGCCTTAATCCGATATTCAGGCGAGCGCCGATAAGGTGCATTCGGCCATTCATTAAAGGGTATCAGATTGACCTTAGCTGGAATACCGTTGAGCAACTTGACAAGGCGTCGCGCATCTTCGACGCTGTCATTAACGCCCTCAATCATAACATACTCAAATGTTATACGCTCGGAATTGGTCACACGTGGATAGGCCCGCAAAGCCTTCAACAACGTCTGTATATTCCATTTCCGATTAATAGGCACCAATTTATCACGCAACTCATCCGTTGTGGCATGGAAAGATACTGCCAACAAACAACCGATTTCCTTCGCCGTTCGTGCAATTTGAGGAACAATGCCAGCCGTTGACAAGGTAATGCGGCGGCGGCCCAAAGCGATACCCTCACCGTCCATTGTAATCTTCATCGCATCCCGAACATTTTCGAAATTCAACAGTGGTTCGCCCATACCCATCAATACGACGTTCGAAATTCGACGGTCACCGTTCCGAGATGAACCGCGGAGCGGCCAGTCATCTAAATCATCTCGTGCCAGCATAATCTGACCAACAATTTCAGAGACGGTCAAATTGCGAACCAGCTTTTGAGTACCGGTATGGCAAAATGAACAGGTCAAGGTACAACCGACCTGCGATGAAATACACAACGTACCACGCCCCTCGTCCGGGATATGAACGACCTCGACCTCGGAACCGTTCTCGATACGTACAAGATACTTACGCGTGCCATCAATCGAGACTTGTCGAGCGACCAGTTCGGGCAATAGAATACAGAAATGTGCCTTCAATGTGGCACGGAACGGTTTTGAGAGATTGGTCATCTCGTCAAAGTCGCGCACCCCCCAGTAATACACCCATTGCCATATCTGTGCGGTTCGCATCGCAAGTTGTCTCTGCGGGATACCGTGTTCCGAAAGTGCGTGCGTCAATTGCGTACGGGTTAATCCAACGACATTCATCTTTGCATTTGACATCAACGGTATGCTCTCCGGGCGATGTGCGTGTCGGATACGATCAAAACTGACGGAGGAACACGAGGTCTGTGAGAAGCGCGCATAAGACCAGACCTAATCTTGTATCACAAAAACCCAAAATACGTTGAGGAATAGCCTGCATTGGTGCACAACTATTTCAAAATGCATGTCCTTGAATTCGTTTCCCATTCATCACATTTCCGCACCAGAACAGCCACAGACGCTCCCATTGACCAATGGCAAAACCAATACTCGCTCTCTGCACGCAGCCGAGAGAGTCGTTCAACCATCAACCACTGCAACGCTCCTGCGCATGATCAAACGCAGCGGTAAAGCCGAAAAGAGAGAACGTATCGGACGTCTCGGTTCCGCGCGAGGACTTTCCGGTCAATACGGCTTTGCTTCCAAGCTTCATCGCATTCACGATTTTCGCATCGACATCACTATTTTCCGCCCAAGCCCATTCATCATCATTTTCATTCACGCCGGGAGTCAATTCAAATCTTTCCTCACCTACTTTCAACTCGACGGTCGAACCGGACGCAAACGAATATCCCCCCGTAAACGCCACTTGACCCTTCAACTGTTGCGATGGCAGAAAACTCACCGAAAACTGTGTCAGACTACGCTTAACCGCCACGGCCCGACCATCCCGTCGGTTAACCTGTTCAGTTGGAACAGAGACACTCCAACAAACGTATGGATTATCCTCAACAAAAACATTCCAGTCCTTAAAGGCCGCGACGCGATTTTTGCTACGTTCCTGCGCAAACCCACTCGTAACCACAAAAAAAGCTACACCCAGAATCATAATTGTTGTGATAAAGCTCGGTCTCATAATCCAGGGCCTCCTGAGATTCGTCAAAAGGATAATTGTATTGGAATTCTGTTTCACCCGCATATAAACCACCCGAACCGTCAACTTCTAGACTGATATCGATTAACAAGGATGCGTGTCGCCATTATATCATTGAGTACCTCTGCACAACACCCTGATGAAGTCGGTGCGGCGGCGAGATCCTGAAACAGTATTCGCTTTCTATCCGCCCGAGGAAGCTCATACGCTGCTAAAAGTTCGTGAAACAGGTGAGGACATCAAGCTCGGTCAAAGGAATACCCGTGATCCCTCCCGTAGGTGCCAAAGACGACACCGCAGCCGCCCGGATCAGATCACGAAGATCAACAACACACCCGATTGCACCAAGGATGGCCTCAACACATTCTTCATTGCATCTACTTCAGGAGATTTCCTGACGACTCTCATCACATCTGTGTGTTATCTCGTCCCTTCCTGGATACAAAAATCGGATTTCTTGTAACCTTGCAGGTAGAGCAATGCTGTTAAATCTCCAAAATTAATTTTATGATCACATTGTGACGCAACGATAGGCTTCGCATGCATCGCAACACCCGATCCCGCTTTACGCAACATATCCAAGTCATTCGCACCGTCTCCTACGGCCATGACCTGATTTGTGGACACCCCTAATCTTCCAGCGACATCCTGCAAGACGCATAGCTTTGCAGTTCGTCCGAGTATCGGTTGCGCCACTTCACCGGTAAGGAGGTCATTATCAACCAGCAACTGATTCGCATGATGTTCATCCACGTCCAGCGCAGACGCCAACCTTTCCGTAAACACCGTGAATCCACCGGACACCACGACAACATAACCGCCATTTTTGCGCATTGTTTGGATTAAGGTTCCAGCTCCCGAACTGATTTTGATCCGATTACGCCAAACAGAATCAACAATCGCCGTGCTTTGTCCCTTCAGACAACGTACGCGTGCTGTCAAGGCCTCTTCAAAATCCAAATCCCCATTCATGGCCATTTCCGTGATTGTCTTAATTTGATCGCTCAAACCCGCTTCTTCAGCCAATTCGTCAATACACTCCTGATGAATCAGGGTGCTGTCCATATCGGCCAGCAACACGTCCTTTTTCTGCCCCTTCACCGGCTGCACCACAAGGTCAACGCCACACGCCTGCAGGTCGGCCCAATCTAACGCTTGAGTCTGAGGAACATCATCGATACCGAATGCCGCTGCTTCCCCTGGAGCAAGCCAGTTCAGATTATATCCACCCCACTTCCGCATAAAATTTCGGACCACATCAACCGTGAGATCAAACGAATTTGGTGCTGTGAGCATCGTCACAATGTACATCTATGACTTTTCCATCAAGAACGCTCTTTGCAATTGCGAAGACGCCCGAATATACTCTCGATTGAGTTTCGTTCTGGAACCTTTTGAGAATTTGATCCCTCAGCCCTATGAATGAGTTCAAGGGGTCGCTACAGCTTGCCAAAGCGAACAATCATTGTCTCCACAAGCATCCCATCGAAACACTTCAAGTGATCAGATGGATCAACATGCTCTAAACTGTTACAAACAAGTAGGTCTCGCATGACTGCCTCACTGTCGCTTATACCTCCAACTCTGCGTCCCACTAACCCGCGATTTTCGTCCGGTCCTTGCACCAAGCCTCCCCATCCATCCATGACTGCTCTACAACAGCATCCGATCTTGGGTCGCTCGCATCGTGCCGCCATTTGTATGGAACAACTTAAATTAGCCATTCGGCAAACCCGTGAATTACTTGAAATCCCAACAAATTACAAACTTGGAATTGTCCCAGCATCCGATACAGGTGCGTTTGAAATGGCTATGTGGAACTTACTCGGAGCCCGGGACGTCGAGATGTTAGCCTGGGAAAGTTTTGGCCAAGGTTGGGTTACAGATTGCGTGAAACAATTGAAGTTGAACGCGACGGTCCGAACAGCCGAGTATGGAGACATCGTCGACCTGGCATCCGTTGATTGGGACAAAGATGTCTGCTTCACATGGAATGGCACAACATCCGGTGTATGCGTCCCCTCAGGTGACCTGATTTCCGATGACCGGAAAGGCTTGACTTTATGTGATGCGACATCGGCCGTCTTTGCCATGAACATGCCTTGGGACAAACTTGACGTCGTCACCTTCTCATGGCAAAAGGTCCTAGGTGGAGAAGCCGCTCACGGCATGCTGATCCTCAGCCCTCGTGCCATAAGACGAATCGAAACATACGTACCGCCCTGGCCGCTTCCGAAAATCTTTCGTCTCAGCAAAGACGGACAACTGATAAACGGTCTCTTCGCAGGCGAAACCATCAACACACCGTCAATGCTTGTTGTTGAGAATTATCTCAACTGCTTGACGTGGGCCTTTTCGATAGGTGGGACAGGGGAATTGATTCGCCGTGCCAATGCCAACGCTCAAGCAATCTGGGATTTTTGCGACGCGCGTGACTGGATCGACAATCTTGCATCGGACCCCGCCACCCGTTCCAACACATCGGTCTGCCTGAAATTCACCAATCCAGAGATCCGAAACATCGCCCAATTTTCCAAATCGATTGTGAAACGACTTGAAGATGAGGATATCGCCTATGATATCGGCGCATATCGTGATGCCCCGCCAGGGCTGCGGATATGGTGCGGCGGCACCGTACAGATTTCCGACATCCAAACAATGTTACCATGGCTCGAATGGGCCTATCGGACAGAACTTGCACAACAATAGACACCCTCTAGATCAAGAGCGTCGTTATCGCTTAAGCGGATGACTATAAATACAACGCGCAAACGAAGTTGCCGTTGGACTTATTTTGAACCTTTATTCACGCTAAAACCTCCATTTCTGAACGTGATAACGATTAACAAGAAGAACAAAAGGTTTAAGCCAATGACTCCGAAAGTGCTCATCTCAGACAAATTGTCTGAATCCGCCGTGCGAATTCTCTGTAATCGAGGTATCGATGTCGAATTCAACCCCGAACTCGGCAAAGATCCCGACAAGCTTCTCGCTCATATTGGTACCTTTGACGGACTGGCCATCCGGTCTACCACACGAGTCACGCACGAGGTCATTGCTAAAGCCAATAGGCTAAAAGTCATTGGCCGAGCTGGAACCGGCACCGACAATATCGATACAGAGGCGGCCTCAAAGCAGGGGGTCATTGTCATGAATACCCCATTTGGAAATACAATCACAACGGCTGAACACGCCATCGCGATGATGTTTGCGATCGCACGCGATATTCCGGCGGCATCCTATTCGACACATGCGGGAAACTGGGAAAAATCAAAATTCTTAGGTGTTGAACTTACCAATAAAATACTTGGCATCATTGGAGTCGGAAATATTGGAAGCATCGTCTGCGATCGCGCACGTGGATTAAAAATGAAAATCCTCGCATATGATCCATTTCTATCGGATGAAAAAGCAGCCAATATGCATATCCGAAAGGTCAGTTTAGACGCGTTGCTGATGCAATCAGATTTCATCACGCTGCATGTTCCTTTGGTTTCAACGACCCGAAATATTCTGAATCGCGAAAATCTCCAAAAGACAAAACCGGGTGTACGCATCGTCAACTGCGCTCGAGGTGGCTTAATCGATGAATCCGCGCTCGCCGACATGCTGGAATCTGGACACATCGCCAGAGCCGCCCTTGACGTGTTTGCCGAGGAACCCGCCACAAAAAATCCACTTTTCGGCCTTTCCAAAGTTGTTTGCACACCTCACTTGGGAGCAGCCACAATGGAAGCTCAAGAAAATGTTGCCATTCAGATTGCCGAGCAAATGGCCGACTATCTCTTGACAGGTGCTGTCATCAACGCGCTCAATATGCCATCGGTCACAGCCGAAGAAGCAAACGTCATGCAGCCTTGGATAAAGCTTGCAGGTCATCTGGGTCAGTTTATTGGTCAATTGACCGACGAGCCGATCAAAGCGATCAACATTCTTTATGACGGCTCCGTCTGTGACATGAATCTGGATGCTCTGAACTGTGCAACCCTTGCGGGGATAATCAAGCGACAAAATCCAGACGTCAACATGGTTTCGGCACCTCTTGTGGCCAAAGACAAGGGCATTCAGGTTTCGACAACGCGGCAGGAAAAATCAGGTGCCTTTGACGGTTACATTAAGGTAACAATGGCAACCGATATTCGCGAGCGATCCATTGGAGGCACGGTGTTTTCAGATGGAAAGCCACGATTTATTCAAATCAAAGGTATCAATATTGAAGCTGAGGTCGGAGCGAAGATGCTTTATACGACAAACAAAGATACGCCCGGAATAATCGGAATTCTTGGAAACACCCTCAGCAACGGTGGTGTCAACATAGCGAACTTTACGCTTGGGCGCGACACCGCGGGGGGTGAAGCAATTGCCTTACTCTATGTCGATGACCCGGTGCCCGCGGATGTCGTTGATCAGCTCATCGCTACGGACAAATTTGGATCTGTGCGATCCCTTGAATTTAATATCGATTGATCATAGCAACCGGCCCGTGATCGATCTTAAGACGCCAGTGATTCTGTTTTCATGCCCGATCCAATCTACGCAATCGGCGATATCCATGGCCAGATAACCATGCTCGAGGATGTACTTGCACGTATTGATGCTGACGGTGGAAGCAATGCGCGAATCGTATTCTTGGGAGATTACGTCGATCGAGGCCCAGATAGTCGCGGAGTCCTGGAATGTCTCGCAAATGGACGATCTCAAGGTTATAAATGGATTCTTCTAAAAGGCAACCATGACCGAATGTTTCAATGGTTCATGGAAGATCCGCCCAAGCACGACCCATACCTTTTTGCCGGCTATCACTGGTTTCACAAGGTAATCGGCGGACAGCAAACAATGAAATCCTATGGAATCACGGTGAACAAATCCCTTCGACAATCAACGATCCGCGATCATGCAGCCGTCGCCGTCCCACAATCTCATCTGAACCTCATCCGATCACTGGATCTCAGTTTTGAAACAGACAATTTCTTTTTTGTGCATGCGGGCATTCGACCCAAAATCCCCCTTTGCAAACAGATTGATGAAGATTTACTTTGGATCAGAAGTGACTTTACACGTTATACGGCGTCCCATCCAAAGATTATCGTACATGGTCACACTGCAATCAAACGGGCCAGACACTACGGCAATCGAATCAATGTCGACAGTGGCGCAGGATATGGTCAATCACTCAGTGTCATTGTTCTTGACGATCTCGATTGCTACACACTCACACGACGAGGACGCCTGAAACTCAATCCCAAAACACGTTAAATAAGTCCTCATTCAATACCGAAACAACGCCATCTGCCCGGTACATTCTTCAAGTTCATGCCACCACCCATGATTTCACTTTCAATCACCTCCCCAGTCCCTTAGATGTCCGAATACTTCTGATCCGATCCATATCGCGTACGATGTCCCAGGACAATCGACGATACCGAGTAACCGAGGGGCTTGTGCATCTATTTCAGCGACGCACAGCTACTTGATCACCTTCGTTAAAGGCAGGTTTAAGGATCATATCCATAGTCGACAAAAGAAACCACAAAACTCCGGCAAGAAAACTGTAAAGAATGGACGTTGAATTCAAAAGAGATCACGTACCAAAACATGGGTATATGTACTTGTATCCACGCGGAATGACCCAAATGACAACAAACACCTTACCAAGGATTAGGCACTATGACGGACATTGTACTTCTTGACGGGGCTCGGACAGCCATTGGCACTTTTGGCGGTGCCCTTGCGTCAACAGCACCCATTGATCTTGCTACCGTCGCGACGGAAGCTGCATTGGAGAGATCCGGCGTAGAACCAGACCAAATTGGTCATGTTGTTTTCGGACACGTTATCAATACGGAACCGCGCGATATGTATTTGTCGCGTGTGGCCGCACGTCAAGCCAAGATCCCGGACGAGACGCCAGCCATGAACGTCAACCGACTATGCGGCTCTGGCGCACAAGCGATTGTCTCTGCAATACAGTCCCTGATGCTTGGAGACGCCGGATTTGCTGTTGCCGGAGGCGCCGAATCCATGTCTCGCGCCCCATTTATTGTTGGATCACAACGATGGGGGCAAAAGATGGGTGATACCTATGCAACAGATCTCATGATTGGTGCGCTGAACTGTCCGTTTGGAACGGGGCATATGGGTGTAACCGCAGAGAACGTCGCGCGAGAACATCAGATTTCCCGAGAAGATCAGGACAACTTTGCCTTACAGAGTCAAATCCGGGCCGCCATCGCGATCGAAAAAGGATACTTCGAGAGTCAGATCACCAACATTGACGTTATGGTGCGTCGCGAAAAGGTGGTGTTTAATCGCGATGAACATCCCAAAGCCACAAGCTTCGAAAATCTTCGACAACTCAAAACCGTATTCCAAAAAGACGGGACTGTGACCGCTGGGAACGCATCCGGAATCAATGATGGGGCCGCTGCCGTGGTGCTGGCAACAGCTCACGCCGTCGAAAAACATAATCTCAACCCGAAAGCTCGAATTATTGGCTATGCCCACGCTGGAGTACGGCCCGAAATCATGGGCATTGGACCTATTCCCGCCGTACAAAGCCTTCTCAAGAAGGTCAACATGTCGATTAATGACTTTGACACAATCGAATCCAACGAGGCCTTTGCCGCACAAGCTTTGGCGGTAAACAAAGAACTCAATCTTGACCCAGAAAAGGTAAATCCGAACGGGGGAGCAATTGCGCTCGGACATCCAATTGGCGCAACAGGCGCAATCCTCACCGTCAAGGCACTCTACGAACTGCAACGCACAGGTGGCAGGTATGGCTTAATTACGATGTGTATCGGAGGCGGACAAGGTATCGCACTCGCGATCGAACGCCTCTGAGTGACTCGTCACATCTTGCATCAATCACGGGATGCAAACGGTTGATCTGGCATCAATGACACACGCTATGCTGCCCATAATGCCACACGAAATCCATTCCCAAAGGCTGGATGCCGGATCTGTGATCCATTCACACTGCACAGTTCCGGGCGATCACAGGAGAAAAATGGCCGTTACCCCCAGTACACCCACAAAAAACCCTAGAAGACCGATAACAATATATGCTCCCAAAGACGACGAAGATGGTTTTTTCTCAGCTTGACTCTGTTGAAGCAACGCTGCCTCAACCAAACTCGGAACACGCGGTCCAAACCGAGAAATCACCTGCAATGTCTTGCTGAAATCGCGGAAAACAGCGCGTGGACCGATTGAACTCCGAATGTAATCTTCAACCACGGGTCTCGATGCTTGCCAGATGTTCACATTCGGATGCAATGATCGTGCGACACCCTCAACAACGACCATCGTTCGCTGCAAAAGGATAAGTTCAGTTCGCGTTTCCATACCAAACCGTTCTGTGACCTCAAAGAGATAGGCTAACACATTTCCCATTGAAATATTGGTCGCATCCATCCCAAAAATTGGCTCTCCTACCGCCCTGAGTGCCCAAGCAAATTCATCGACATCCTTTTCAGGCGGAACATAACCCGCCGCAAAGTGAACCTCAGCGACACGTTTGTAGTCGCGGCAGACAAAACCGTAAATGATTTCCGCGTAAACACGTCGCGTGTATTCATCGATATGACCCATGATGCCAAAGTCAAAGGCAACAATATCTCCATTACTCGCAACCTTTAAATTGCCTTGATGCATATCGGCATGGAAATATCCATCCCTCAAAGCATGCTTCAAAAAGAACTGGAGAATGCGCTCACCAAGTTCCTTGCGATCATGTCCTGCCACATCCAAAGCGGTATTGTCGCCAACGGTCACACCGTCAACCCATCCGAGGGTCATGACACGACGACTGGACAAGTTCCAAAAAATACTCGGAAGTTGAAACCCGCGATCCTTCTCGGTATTCGACGCATACACAGATGCGGCCGCGCTCTCGAGCCTCAAATCCAACTCACCCTGCACAATCCCTTCGAAGTGACGGATCACATCGCGTGGATGCAAGCGCCGCGAAAACGGTGCAAATATTTCAATAAGTGTGGCGGCAAAGTAAAAGGAGTCAACATCTCTACGAAAGGCACGTTCAATACCAGGTCGCAACACTTTCACTGCAACCAGTTGACCTGTATCACGCAGTCGCGCTTTGTGCACTTGAGCAATCGACGCCGCGGCAATTGGTTCACTAAACTCCGAAAACACGTCATCCACATTGATTCCCAGCTCGCGCTGGATTTCAGCACGCGAATCACTCACCGAAAAGGGGGGGATTTGATCCTGCAGCAATCTCAACTGCTGAGCAAGTTCCTTGCCAACAACATCCGGGCGCGTTGCCAACATCTGGCCAAACTTAACGTAAGCGGGACCCATGGCGATCAAAGCGCGAGTGGCAGGTGGTAACGATTCGTCACCCTTAAGACCCAACCATTGAAACGGGCGTCCCAGGATTTTCGCGACGATACGTACAGATCTCGGCGCGTCAAAACTGTCCAGGACAAGTTGCATCGCTCCTGTTCGATCAAGGGTCGCAACGATGCGAATTAACGGCCAAACGTTATGAGGACCTCGCACTTCTACTATCTCTCCTCAAGTAACGGCTGCGGCACACCGCAAAATCATATCCCATCTCAACCGAAAACACAGAAAACGAACAAAAACTTCGCTTCACCTAAGAGATTGTAGGGATTTGAACCGTTTTGGAGGCGACGCAGTCATATCTGTCAAAGATATAGGTCTTCAACCTCAGATTTTCCATCCCGAATAAAGTGCTGCGATGCCCATTGATAAGTTGCGATATTTTGAATTTTCGAAACCCGCTCGGCAAATAGCCTCGAGAAACGTCTCTTGATCGGAAAATTTGCGAATCGACTCCACAAGATACCGATAACTATCCCGATCTCGAACAATAAGATGTCCTAGGCGCGGAATCACTTCAAACGAATAGGAATCGTAGAGGTATTGCAAACTGTCATTCGGCATTCTCCCAAATTCCAATACCATCAATCGCCCACCATATTTTAAAACCCGCCAAGCCTCCGACAGGGCTGTTGCGGGTTGTGTGACATTTCGGAGTCCGAAGCTTACCGTGTAGACATCAAAACTGTTGTTGGGAAATGGCAAGGACATGGCATCACCCACCACCCAGTTCAGATGATCCCCGAATTCCTGAACTTCAGAACGATGACGTCCTTCGACCAACATCGCTTCGCTGAAATCCAAGACGGTCGCCCGTCCACCCTTCGCCCTTCTCAGAAAACGACAGGCGATGTCGCCCGTACCGCCGGCGACATCGAGCAAATTCTGGCCGGGTCGCGGAGCGAGCCAATCCATCATAGCATCTTTCCAAATACGATGTATACCGAGGCTCATCAGATCGTTCATCAGATCATATCGTGACGCCACCGACGTAAACACATCTTTGACAAGATTGGATTTCTGATTCTCGGCGACAGTCCTGTACCCAAAGTGAGTTGTCGACTGATCTTGATCATTCATTGTTCTCTTGCCTCACATCTCTACTCTCACATACAACTCATACACATCACGCCGTTCACGTCATGGCGTTGTACAACACATCCGGAAATGCCATGCCTGAATTACCAGAAGTCGAAACCATCCTCCGAGGTCTGGTGCCTGTAATGGAGCAGCAGGTTATTGTACACGTTGATATGAATCGTACAGACTTAAGGTGGCCTTTGCCAACCAACTTGCCAGCACAGCTGAAGGGACAGAAGATATGTCAACTGAATCGGCGATCCAAGTACCTTTTAATACAACTGGCCTGTCGTAAGTCATTGCTCATTCATCTTGGTATGTCTGGTCGCATACTGATTCAATCGGAGACACGAAATTCCCCAAGCACACAGCGTCGACCCGAGAAACATGATCATGTGGCATTCTATATGGGGTCAGGTACTAAGATCATCTACAATGATCCGCGTCGCTTTGGATATATCGATATCTTTCCGACCAGCACGATCAATCAACACAGATTGCTGACAAATCTCGGGCCTGAACCAATAGGAAAACCGGTAGGTGGACATTTCAACACACAGTATCTTGTCCGAATATGCAAGAACAGAGTAGCATCCATCAAGTCGATTCTTCTCAATCAAAAAATGATTGCGGGTCTTGGCAATATATATGTATGCGAAGCGTTATTTCGCGCTGGAATTCATCCATCCCGTCAGGCGGGACATATCTCTGCTCAACGTATCCGAAAACTCGTGCCAATCATCCAACAGGTTCTGCACGACGCCATAGATGCAGGCGGATCAAGTCTTCATGATTACCGACAAGCAAATGGTGAACTTGGATACTTTCAACACCGCTTTGATGTCTATAATCGAGAAAACGAACCCTGTCGGAACCGCGGTTGTACGGCAACTATTGAACGAATTCGTCAATCAGGTCGCTCCTCTTTCTTTTGCCCGAGATGTCAAAGATAACTTGATTGGAATGAACTCCGAATCTAAGTTATCGTCCTATTGATCAGAAACAGAGAGGGGTTAAGTTCAATGGCCTTTGAGTCAATTATCGTAGAAATAGAAGATCACATTTGTGTCATTAAATTGAATCGACCCGAGTCACTGAACGCGCTCAGCCAATCTATGCTTGAAGAGTTCTGTACTGCTCTGGAAGACGCGGATGCAAACGACAAAGTACGCTGCATAATCATCACGGGATCCAACAAAGCTTTCGCCGCCGGAGCAGACATCAAGGAAATGTCCGAAATGTCTTATGTGGATGTCTATTGTAAGGATCTCTTTGCCCATCCATCGAACCGCATTAAAGGCATTCGGAAACCTATTATCGCGGCCGTCGCCGGTTATGCGTTGGGAGGAGGTTGTGAGCTGGCCATGGCTTGCGATTTCATCATTGCCGCCGATAATGCAAAATTTGGCCAACCAGAAATTAACCTTGGTGTCATTCCGGGTATGGGTGGTTCACAGCGCTTAACGCATGCCGTCGGAAAGGCAAAGTCGATGGATATGAACCTCACTGGACGGTTCATGGAAGCAGCGGAAGCCGAACGGTCCGGACTCGTTTCGCGCGTTGTTGAGACGAAAGAACTCATGGATGTAGCCATGAGCGCAGCCCACAAAGTTGCTGAAAAATCACTTCTTGCCTCAATGACTGTAAAGGATGCGGTAAACCGTGCATTAGAGTTACCGTTGACAGAGGGGCTCAATTATGAACGCCGCGTTTTCCACGCTCTTTTTGCCACTGAAGATCAGTCCGAAGGCATGGCTGCATTCGTGGAGAAGCGTGCTCCGCAGTTTCGTGATCGATGAACCTCAGAGCCGCGAACATCTTTGATCCACGCTTCATCCAGGCCGTCTTACACATCCTTCGCTAATCGTCGCACTACATGTTCACCTCAGATTCAACGAGCCAGCCCCTCACCATACGGCTTCGGCCTCAAGCATCGCGCGTATCATACTTATGAAGGACCAATTACATATCACATGTACCGAAAGGTCGTAAAAGATGTCAGTCACACGAAATCGCTGTCTCGGCATACATCATCAGTGAACGAAATCGATTGACAAGTCAGTCTTGATTATAAAGTCACAGTTTCCACAACACCTGTCACAATATTATCCGTTCATGATGTCATTCTGAAACAGCTGCAACACAACAATCAAGATGACATTTTTTGATATGGAGACACATGCAGTATTGCATCTCCGACTCCGACGAGAGGGTCTACCGCAAGGTTCAATAACGCCGTCCTATTGTAACGCATCCCATTTCGCGTGCATCACCTAACAAACACACACATCCGTAACTTCTTTTCGAGAAGCAAACTATGTTCAATAAACTCATCCAACGTCTCACGTCCCCGTCCCCTCAAAATCCATTACCGAATGCCGATGCACGATTCGCTATTGCTGCCTTACTCGTACGAATTGCCCGATCAGATGAACACTATACCGGTGTCGAAGCCAAAAAAATTGAGCAGATTCTCAGTATTCGATATCGCTTGAGTACGCAGGAATCGACAAAACTTAGAAAAAAAGCCGAAAAGCTTGAACAAGAAGCCCCCGATACGGTTCAATTTACCCGCACGATCAAGCATGCTATCGCTTACGAAGACCGTCTTAGCGTTATTGAGGCATTTTGGGCTGTCGCCCTCGCCGACAATGAACGTGACGATACCGAAGACTCCCTGTTGAGGTTAACCTCAAAACTACTTGGCATCTCTGATGTTGATAGTGCTCGGGCACGGCAACGTGTACAGTCTGAGCACCAATCTGTCCAGAATTTTTCCATAAGTGACCGACAGTCGCAGTGACAGCGTGAAGAGGCCTCTCCGATAACGAAACTTGCACGTGTCACAATGCCCTTTTCTGAAAGTGTCCACGCACAGTGATCCCCTCATTCCAGAACACGCGACAATGACAACCCAATCAAGCCGGCACATTGCCTATCTCGGTATGTACGACATACCGCCCATACAAGCGGCTAATGACCGATTCTACAGGCAAATTAGACAGGCTCTCGGATATGGACCAACCTCTCTTGTCCGTAACGAGGACCCTTGGAAAATCTGGCTTGATCCTAACCTTCTGCTCGCGCAAACATGTAGTTTGCCATATCGCAAAGCACTCCACGCACATGTTCAACTTGTAGGAACTCCTGATTACGGACTCAAGGACTGCCCAGCGGGTTACTATTATTCTTTACTTGTTTGCAGAGAAAAAGATCCCCGGACCAGTATCGATGCATTTTCGGGCATGACGCTCGCATATAATGATCATCTATCACAATCAGGTTGGGCGGCTCCAATCTGTCACCTGGAATCCAAATCGACCAAGTTCGGAAATCTATCAAGAACCGGCTCACACTTGGCTTCGGTTGAAGCGGTTGCAAATCATAAAGCAGATTTAGCCGGAATCGACGCCGTCTCCTGGAGACTCTTTGAACGTCACGAGCCGATGGTCAAGCAGCTTCGAATTGTGACCAAGACCAAACCTACTCCCGGACTCCCCTACATTACCTCTCAAGAAGGAGATGGCCGAGCACTCTCGGAAGCTGTCCGGTATGCAATCGGGTCACTATCACAGGAAGACCGAGTCGCCTTGAATTTACATAGCTTAGAATTTATTCCTGCTGCGAACTACCTTCAAATTCCAACGCCGCCAAAACCGTCTGAAATCCTTTGCACCAATGGATTTTAAAGACGTTAACCTCTGAAAACGCATACGACAAAAATGGCAACGTTCTATATGAATCTCCTTATTTCTCCTAACCAATCAATAGAAACCAGCCTGCAAATCTCAAACAAATTGTCATGTCAAAAAGAGTATCTTCTTCGAAAGCCGATAACTGATAAAGGTTGATTCCGTTGGATACCACACAACCCCCTTCCATTCGTATTTCAACCTGTGACCTGAACGGACAAATGCGCGGGAAACGATATGCACACACCTATAGAGAGAAAGTCGTCGCGGACGGTGTAAGAATGCCATTATCTGTGCTTAATGTCGATCTCTGGGGCGACGACATCAACTCAAGCCCTTTGCTCTTCGAAACAGGCGATGCCGATGGTATTCTGTTTGCGACAGAGCGCGGCCCCGTACCAATGCCGTGGCTTACCCGATCAAGTACCCTCATCCCAATGTGGATGCATCAAGAAAACGGTCAAATGTACGCAGGAGACCCACGTCGTGCACTCGCCGCCATTCAAGATCGATACGCGAAACATCACTGGCATGTGCAAGCGTCAACAGAACTTGAATTTACGCTCGTCAATGATCAAGGCACAAAACTGCAGCACGCGCACAACCCGTACAACAGACAAACTCTCACAGAAGAGGCGACGTTATCACTCAAGCAGATCGACGACTTCGACCCATTCTTTTCCACACTTTATGATTCAGCCGAAGCAATGAATATACCCATTCAAGCAGCAACATCCGAAGGTGGAATCGGGCAATTTGAAATCAACCTCGATCACCAACCACTTCTACGTACAGCGGATGATACTTGGCTCTTCAAGGCACTCGTTCGCGGCACAGCTCGAAAATTTGGCTATGCCGCAACATTTATGGCCAAGCCATTCGAAAGTTGTGCGGGAAACGGCATGCACGTTCATTTTTCCATCTTAAACGCCGAAGGTCGCAATATTTTTGATAATGGCGGACCGAATGGGACTCCGGAACTTCAAAATGCTGTGGCCGGTTGTCTTGCCGCCATGCCTGGCAGCAGTCTTATCTTTGCTCCATACCAGAATTCCTACGAACGATTGATTCCCGAATCACACGCTCCAACCAGCGCATCATGGGCTTATGAAAACCGGACTACGGCCCTGCGCATTCCAGGAGGAGACTGTTCCGCACGGCGTATTGAACATCGAACCCCCGGAGGTGACGTAAATCCATACTTGATGCTTGCGGCTATTCTTGGAGCAGCCTTAATGGGGATTGAGGAAGAGATGATCCCACCGGATTCGGTCACGGGCAACGCATACACCTCACCAAAGGCACAATGTTTAACGCCAAATCTCAGTGCAGCCATCGAGCAATTCCGCAGAGACAGATATATGAACGCCATTTTCGATCCGGTTCTCATTGATAACCTGTGCCGTGCGAAGAAACAGGAATTAAATAAGTTCTCCAACCTGCCCGAAGATGAACACTGGAAAATCTACCTTGAAACCGTTTAAGGCGACAGCAGGCACATGCTGCGTCCCTCAAAATCAACCGACTCAGACTTCACTCCCTTTGCGTTTTCTCACGAAAGAGTAGATTCAAGAGCGAGACAAAATCACACGTTATCGCTACAGTCGCAATTATCTTCTAAGGAGGCTATAACTTACGCGGCGGCGACAATTCTCTCTGGTAAACGGGCCGAATACCTTGGCCTCTTTGAGGAACAGGTCAATTTGTTCGAACCGATCATGCAGTTTGTCCAAAATCAGCAACCACTCATCATTGATATAGCTGTCTCCGGATATCAATTCTCAATCTGATCTCAATCAACCGACGCCCTAATCCCAGCATTTCTATCAATCAATCTTTTGGTGGATGCCAGAAGCGGAATCAAAATTCATACCCAATACGGAAGCGAAAAATCGCAAGATTTTGGTTGCCCCTCGCAGCTTTCGAATGAGATACCGGTATCTCACTTTCATCCGAAGGAATTGTTGACTGTGACCGTTGATTCGGGATTTCAGAACAGTCAAAACATCCGCCACGGTATCTTCTCATGGAATGATCGTCTTTTGGCAGGAGATCCCATCCCACCTGGCAATTCAAAAAATAGGGGATTACAAAGATAACTTGTCGTAATTTGGGGTCATCGTATATTTAAAATCTT
>JAPORU010000112.1 GCA_026710045.1 Aestuariivita sp.
GCGGGGTTTCGGGCGCGATCCCCTCGGCGACAGGGTCGAGGAAGGCGCGGAACGCCTCCGAGCGGTGCCGTTCGACCGTCGGGCCGACGACCTTGCCGACGACCTTGCCGACGACCTTGCCGACGACCGTGCCGGTGGCGGTGTCGCGGGCCGCGAGCCGGCCGGTCGGGCCGGTCCGCCTGGAGTCGTGCGTCCTCGTCTCGGCATGGCCCGGCTTCATGGGCATGGGCAGGGGCATGGGCAAGGGCCTCTGCGTCCGCCCCAGCGCCTGGATCGGCGTCGTCTCGTCCACCGAGAGGACGACGGCATGGTCGGGCGGGTCGACGGAGAGACCGACGACGTCGCGGACCTTGATCGCGAACCTCGGGTCGCAGGACACCTTGAAGGTCTTGACCGGGTGCGGCCTGAGGCCGTTCTCCTTCAGGATGCCGTGCACCGGGGAGGAGACCATCCCCAGCCTCCGCGCCCGCGCCCGACCGTCGGCTTCGACCCGCCCGTCCGCCGCAGGGTCTCGGCCAACCCGCATCCCGATCCGAGCTCCAGGATCCAGGACGATCCGGACCCGCCCGACAGGCTTCTGAAGGCTCCGCGGGTTGCTGATGACGTCTTCGAGGCGCGCGCGTTCCTCGTTCGAAAGATCGATCGCCTGCCTTGTCGATGTCCGGCCCATTCGCCTGTCTCCCGTTTTCGCGGACCGCGGGACCGCGGTGGCCGGATCATGCCATGATTCGACAACGCATGGAATCCTTTGTTTTTAACTAACCACTAGACCGGATTGACAGCAACGGTCATTATGAACCCGGCAACCTGCAAGTCGTCTGTCGCTTTATCAACCGTTGGAAAAGTGATGACGAGAATACCGAATTTAAGCGATTGCTCGATCATCTAATGATGAATCGGTCAACATCCTTTTAAGTATTTGTGACTTACGGAGGAAATTCAAGCACGTCTTCTGAATCATAAGCACCGGAACACAATCCAATGTTCCGTATCAGTGCCGTAAACAGGATTAATGATCCCGTAACTACTGCTTTCAACCTTGCGATCCACAATCAGAGCTTGGTGATGACCCAATCCCTGGCAATGCAGGGTCATTTTATCCTCAGCTTCACGATACTGAGAATCAGAATTGGACTTACCCTTGTAGACCTATCCGATTGCGCCGTCATTCAATGCAACGGGTGTTTGCTGCACACTGCCTGCTGATAGACAGGCAGACAAGCAGAAAATTGCATACAATGACAAGATCAGCCGCATCAACTTCCTATGCGCTTATGATTTGGTATCCCAACCGATTTCCCAATCTAGGCTAAAATCCGGCGATGATTACAAGCCGATACACATTCAAATTAGCAACTACACCTTTTTGAATGCTTATCAAGTCTGTTTCTTTTCGAGCTCACCTATTCGATCAAGAACCTCGTCCAAGTCTGTTGCGACACTATCAATTCGATTTGAAAATTGTCGAGTGAAATAAAATCCTACAATTGGAATGCCTTCACACATCACACAATTACCGCCGGCGACGGGTGGGGCGCCCTCGTTCAGCTTGTTCACGCTCCCATTTCAAGGCAGCATCTCGGGTTGTCACATAACCCACTTTTTGAATTTTTCCTGTTTTACCATAAGTATCTCGATGTTCAGTTTGCCGACGATCTAGATCATTGATAATACCAGTATGGACAATTCTGTGGCCCTGTTTGAAATGGTATTTATATGTATCACGTGCCATATTTTACTCCATTCATGTAAATCCTAACAAATTATCTGGTGACTTACCATTTTACCTAATTTCAAATTGAAAGACCTGCGACGGTCTGCGTTTCCCCGCGATGACACGTTAACCAATTTTCGCTTGAAAAACACCGTGAACTCCTTTTAGCATCAGGTTACAAAAATGGAAGTTGAGATGTCAGATAACACTGTAGAATGGATATCGGTTGGGCATGTTGATGATTTGCCCGAAGGTCGAGTCAAGACCGTCACGGCTCGCACGACATCACTCTGTCTTGTGCATTTTGAAGGCCAGTGGGCGGCAATGGACAATCGGTGTCCACATCAAAAGGGTCCTTTGGGCGAAGGCTCAATTGAAGAAGGTCTTGAAGGGAAATGTTGGATCCGATGCCCGTGGCACGGATGGGACTTTGACCCGTTGACCGGAAAACCGCCCGGTGGTCATGAAGATACCGGGCAGAAACTGTTCCCGATTGATATCCGCGATGGCGAGATCTTCGTCGGTCTTGAGTCCGAGCCTGAGAAGGAGCGCACCGTATCCGATGCCATGGTCGAAACCTTTATCAATTGGGGCGTGACATCGGTATTTGGAATGGTTGGCCATTCCAATCTAGGACTCGCGGAGGCTGTACGGTTCGCAGTCGGACGGAAGAATCTGCGGTTCTTTGGTATTCGACATGAAGGAGCCGCAGCCTTCGCCGCTTCGGCCTATGGCAAGCTTACCGGTAAGCCGGCAGCCTGCCTCACAATAGCCGGTCCCGGCGCGACAAATTTATTGACCGGTCTCTGGGACGCAAAGGTGGATCGCGCGCCAATCTTGGCACTGACCGGACAGGTTCAGACTCAGGTCTTTGGCCCCGGCGCGTTCCAGGATATTGACTTGGCGTCAGCCTTCGAAGCCGTTTCTTCGTTTTCACAAACAGTCTTGAGCTCATCAAATCATGCTGAATTGGCTTCGCTGGCCTGTAAGACAGCGATTGTCGAGCAAAATGTCTCGCACTTGATTTTTCCAGATGACACACAGACCATCCCCTCTGAACAACCAGCCGGATTGTCAAAGGGGCGGCTGGCAGCCGAACCTGTTGCTCCAAGTGCAAAAGAAGTAGCAGCAGCAAAAGATTTGCTTATGAACGCTCGACGGCCGATTTTAATCTTGGGTCATGGGGCGTTCAAAAATCGGGACCAGGTTATCGCGTTCGCAGAAGATACGGAAATGCCTGTCCTGACAACGTTCAAGGCGAAAGGAATTATTCCCGATGATCATCCGAACGCCGGCGGTGTTTTAGGGCGATCGGGGACGCCAATTGCCAGTTGGTTTATGAATGAGGCCGATCTCATCATTTCTCTTGGAAGCAGCTTTTCGAATCACACGGGTATCGAACAATCAAAACCCATCATTCAAGTCGATCATGAACCGATGCAGCTCGGAAAGTTCCATCCCGTTGAATTACCCGTCTGGGGAGACATTGGTGCGTTCTGTGATGCAATGACTCATGCCCGACGTCATCCCGAAGCCGACAATCAAATCGCTGAGCTTAAGACCCGATGGGATATCTGGCGTGCAGAGAAAAGCCGTAGGCTGGCCGAGGATCGGGGTCGTGGCATACATTCCGCGGCAATATTCCAATGTCTCTCGCACGTGGCACCCGCCGATGCCGTGTTTGCCGTTGATGTCGGTAATAACACATATTCGTTTGGTCGCTATTTCGAAACCCGGGGGAACCAGCGTGTGCTCATGTCAGGCTATCTCGGTTCAATCGGCTTCGGTCTGCCGGCGGCCCTCGGTGCGTGGGCCGCAACGCAGGATATCGAGTCATTGAAGGGGTTTCGAATCATTTCCATATCGGGGGATGGCGGCTTTGGCCAATATCCAATGGAATTCACAACAGCCGTAAAGTACAAAATGAACATCGTTCATATTCTTCTACACAATGGTGAGCTTGGAAAGATTTCAAAGGAGCAAAAAGCAGGGGAATGGCCCGTATGGGAAACGGACCTGATCAATCCGTCTTTCGCAGCCTTTGCGCGGCTTTGTGGCGGTCATGGAGAGAAAATAACAGATGTGAAGGACCTACCAGACGCAATGCAGCGCGCGTTTGCAGTGGATGGGCCCGCCCTTCTGGAAGTCATGACCGATCCAGAACTCGTCTGACTAAGGCTTAGGAGATAGGATGTTTCAAGACCGATGAACAACTGAGAGCAAAACAAGAAATGCTTGAAAACCGATGGCCCGTCAACATCGTGCAGCCTATTGCGCATCCAGTCAATCGGGAAACGCATGATAGGGAACTTGCGATCTCATATCGTCAATTGGTATTTGACATGATCTTGGAAGGACGTGTTATTGGTCAGTAAAGTTCTCGGAATGATTTCTTGGCGGCTGTTAACACCGCGAAAACATAAGGACAGTGAATGACCCCTCAGGCTATAGCTTTCTTGTCAGAATTGAAGGATCGCGAACCCACTTATGCGCTTGTTGAGGATATCGACCTCGTTATCACGCGTTGGGATGATCAGCTGTCCGTCTTTTATGGGCGCTGTCTTCATCGTGGAGCATTGATGTGTGACGGATATGTTCGCGGCGAGAATCTTGTCTGCGGTGTCCATAACTGGGATTATCGGTTGGACACTGGAGTATCAGAATACGCCAATGATGAGAAACTCAAGAAGTTCTCATCGTGGGTGGAGAATGACCAAATTTATGTGGATAGAGATGAGATCCGGCTATGGGCGCAGGACAATCCTCAACCCTTTGATCGAACCGCGTATCTTGGTCTGTATGCCGATACCAGTCACGGGACAGAAGAAGAACCAAAGAACAAAGAGATCCAGCATTATGCACAATTTGGATTGAGCAAGACCGGACATCATGGACACGTTGAGTCGATGGGGGTACCAGGTAACATGTTGCCGCTCTGGGATGATATTCAAATTGTGACGGGGCAACTTGCCAATCCACCGTTACTTGACGATCACCCTGTAGGAACAGACGTCATTATCGGACCAAATTCTCAAAGACCGCTATCATTGGACATACCTATCTTTGTATCCGATATGAGTTTTGGGGCCTTGAGTGAGCCCGCCAAACTCGCGTTGGCATTGGGCGCAGAGAACTCAGGAACGGGAATTTGTTCGGGTGAAGGTGGAATGTTGCCAGAAGAACAGAAAATGAACTCACGTTATTTCTACGAGTTGGCTTCGGGGCGCTTTGGGTTCTCATGGGATAAAGTTACAAAGGCACAAGCGTTTCATTTTAAAGGTGGGCAAGGCGCGAAGACAGGAACGGGAGGACATCTGCCGGGTCAAAAGGTCAAGGGGAAAATAGCCAAGGTTCGAGGGCTTGCGGAAGGTGAACCAGCGATATCTCCGTCCCGATTTCCGGACTGGACGGACGTTACGCAAATCAAGTCCTTTGCGGACGAAGTTCGTGATCGAACGGGAGGTATTCCGATTGGATATAAACTGTCGGCACAGAACATCGAAAGAGATTTAGAAGCAGCACTGGACGTTGGGGTCGATTATATCATTTTAGATGGGCGCGGTGGGGGCACAGGTGCGGCCCCAACCTTGTTCCGCGATCACATTTCCGTACCAACAATTCCGGCACTTGCGCGTGCGCGACGATTCTTGCGGGAGAACCAGCGTGAAGATATCACGTTGATTATTACCGGGGGGACGCGAACCGCTCCTGATTTCATTAAGTCACTCGCGCTTGGCGCGGATGCCGTCGCCGTCTCAAATGCAGCGATGCAGGCCATTGGATGTCTCGCCATGCGCGCATGTCATACCAACAACTGCCCAGTCGGAATAGCCACTCAAAAACCCCATCTCGTCAGCCGTCTCGTCGTTGAAAAATCGGCACAGCAGCTTACGAATTTCCTGTCAGCAACGATCGAGTTGATGAAGGTCATGGCACGTGCGTGCGGTCATGATCATCTCAATCAATTCTCGACCGATGACTTGATAACATGGAAGCCTGAAATGGAACGTCTCTCCGGCGTACGATTTGGAGGTGTAGAATGATGACCGCGGAACTCCTTATTGTGCTTGCGCAGATTTGGGGTGGCATTGGTGCGATTGTTGCGGTGTCGTTCTTAACCATCGGCATAGAATGGATTGATGAAGATGCTCAAGGCGCTATAACGTTTCGGCCGCTATTGATTCCCGGCATTATGGTTATCTGGCCCCTTGTTCTGTGGCGCTGGTGGGCTCTTGCAACAAATCAAGATCGTTCAACATCCCCTCAAGCAGCGCCACGGCGTTGCCACGCGACCGTCGCCATTGTGTTGACGATTGTGATTTCAACGACGCTATTGATCTCGGCATCCATCAAGCAAACGTGGCCGGACCATGTTCCCGCAATCTTGCTGGAGGCGGGTCAATGAGTGTCAAATACATTCCCGTTCAATGGAACAGGTTCAAGTCTTTCTATGATCTTGTCGTTCTCGCAATGATCATGGGTTTCTTGTGGGTCTTTGTACATCTTGTACCGGGCGTATTGCCACACGATCCTGCAATTAATCCGCAAATCCATAACATGCGAGCCTTTGGCAGTTGTGCTTTCTTTCTCTTGACAGCTATTTTACTTATCGGACCGTTGGCACGGCTGAACAGTCGGTTTCTTCCATTGTTATACAATCGTCGGCACTTGGGTGTTCTGACGTGCTTTGTCGCCCTGACGCACGCGACCTTGGTTATTCGGTGGTATTTTGTCTTTTCGCCGACGGATCGCTATGTTGCCTTGCTCAATACCAATACCGCCTATACCCAACTATTGGGATTTCCGTTTGAGGCTTTCGGGATTTTTGCGCTCCTATGCCTGATTATCCTGGCGACGACCAGTCATGATTTCTGGCTTAAATTCTTGACACCACCCGTTTGGAAGTCGCTGCACTATCTAATTTATCCCGCTTATGCCGCCGTTGTCGCTCACATCGGCCTCGGAGCATTTCAAGATCAGCAGAACCCAACTTTTGGACTCTGGATGGTTCTTTGTGTCAGTGCAGTGGTGCTCCTTCATCTTGCGGCGGCCCGCCATGAACGCATGATATCAGATCCATCCGCTCTGGGACCGTCCGATGGACCGTGGCAGGCCTTGTTCCCAGCGGATGACATTGACGAAGGACGGGCGAAGGTCGCACGCATCTCCAACGGCGAACGAGTCGCTGTTTTTCGAAACAATGGACGACTGTCCGCCATCGCAAATGCGTGTGCACACCAAAATGGGCCTTTGGGCGAAGGACAGATCATTGACTGTTTTGTGACCTGTCCCTGGCATGGTTTTCAGTATGATGTTACAAATGGCCGCTCACCGGAACCGTTCACAGAACGCGTTGCCACCTATAATATTCGCTTGAGAGATGGCGTCGTAGAGGTGAATGAACGTGCCAACCCACCGGGGACTCCGGTTGAACCATTGGATATACCCGTTCGGAGACCAGGCAATGAAGCGTAATGCACCATTCTTTGTAGGTTATCTTCCCGTTCCCCGTGACCTTCGTCTTGTTTTGGCGATATCAGCCATCGCATTTGTGCTCGCCTTTGTCATTGCAGCATGGGCTGTCGGGATTTCGCAGGACAATCCCGGCGATGGTCGATTTCGGTTTGATCTCGGACGTCAGACGGTGACAGGCGTTCTTGAAATGCGCCCCTATCCGGTCCTGCATGTTATTGAGGGCTCCAAGGCGATTGAGACGGGAGAAACGCTGATGCTGTCGGGCGGCGGAAAGTTTGGGGTCGCGCCTCGAGCAAACCAGCTTGATGACATGGTTGTCAATGCAAAGGGCATATTATTGAATCGCGGCACCATTCGAATGTTACAGATTGGCAATCAGAGACGAGATCTGACTGCGGGTGAAGGCCAACCAACTGTTCCCGAGCCCGTTAATCTTGGTCGATGGCGGCTGGCCGGTGAAATATGTGACGGAAAATGTCTTGCCGGCGCCATGCGGCCCGGGAGAGGAATCGCCCATAAAGCGTGCGCGGAACTGTGTATTCAAGGTGGGGTACCGCCGGTTTTCGTAACGACGCAACCGGTTGAAGGCCACGAATTCATGATGCTTGCCGATGCCGACGGTGGACCGATCATGGAGCAATTACTTGAAAAAGTGGGGATATATGTGTCTCTCGAAGGTCGTGTCGAACAAAGAGGGAGCATTGCTGTCTTCATTGCCGATCCCAATAGCTTAGCGGTGCTCCCATGAAGCAATGGTTTGCCGTACTGATTGTGCTTATTGTGACAATCCTGTTGCTCTATATCTCCCGCTTTTGGCCGATTGAACTCTGGGGTCGTCGTAGTTTTCTCGGTGAACTCGGTTTCCGTCCCGGTGGCGGTCTGTTAAGACACGTACTCCGCGGCACACCTCTCGCTCAATTTGAACTGATAATTTGGGCTGTGGGCGGATTTCTGGTGCTTTCGCTGGTCGAGAAAATCGTCTCACGGATCTGGCGTCATGATGAATGACGATGGGCGATTATCTCTTGATTGATGATAAGCCAATAGGAACCGATACCCTGACAAGCCGTGCCGGGAAGTGCTCAAAAATCTAAATTGGCAACATTCAATGCGTTCTTCTGAATAAATTCCTTTCTTGGCTCAACAACATCTCCCATCAGCTTGGTGAACAGGTCATCCGCCTCACTCATGTCGTCAATGTGGACTTGAAGGAATGTTCGCGCTTCGGGATCAAGAGTGGTTTCCCAAAGCTGATCCGGGTTCATTTCTCCAAGACCCTTGTACCGTTGAAGCGTCAGTCCTCTTTCACCTTCTGCGAAGATGGCCGAAAGCAAGTTCAAAGGGCCGTTGATAACGTGACTCCGGTCGTTGCGAATAAGTTTGCCTACAGATGAATAGGTATCGTGCAAAGACTTGGTAAATTCTCCAATCTTCCGCACTTCACGTGACGAGAGCATAGCCCCGCTCAGGACCCGTAATTCTTCCACGCCGCGCACGATGCGAGACAGAGCAATACCACCGTCCTTTGCGGTGCGTCCTTGCCAACCTTGCTCATATTCCTCTGCAATCAATTCCAATCGTCTTGCAATTTTATCCGCAACCCCTTGAAGGTTGCTGCTGGTTTCATTGGGCAAAAACGCGCCGGCGATGGCGGCTTGCTCGATGATATGTTGCGGATAATGTATCGGGACGGAGTCAAGAATACGTTTAAACCGACGTGCCACTGCTACGATTTGCTCAAGATCCTGTCCTGAAACAACGTGACCGGAGCCAAGATCGAATGTCGTCCCCTGCACGCCTTGCGAGATTAAATGTTGTTCAAGTGCCAACTGATCCTTGAGATAAACCTCTGACTTGCCTTGCATGACCTTATAGAGTGGCGGCTGCGCAATATAAAGATATCCACGCTCAATCAATTGCGGCATCTGGCGATAGAAAAAGGTAAGCAAGAGCGTACGAATATGCGCGCCGTCAACGTCGGCATCCGTCATGATGACAATTTTATGATATCGAAGTCGATCGATATTGAATTCATCACGTCCAATACCTGTTCCAAGCGCCATGACAAGGTTACCAATTTCCTGAGAGGAGAGCATTCGATCAAAACGGGCCCGTTCTACATTGAGAATTTTACCCCGTAGGGGCAGGATAGCCTGGGTACGACGATCACGACCTGTCTGTGCCGATCCGCCCGCGCTATCGCCCTCAACCAAAAAAAGTTCTGAATTTGCAGGATCCTTGTCCGCGCAATCCTTGAGTTTCCCGGCAAGGTAGTTCAGATCAAGGGCGGACTTGCGCCGTGTCAGTTCACGTGCCTTCCGAGCAGCTTCGCGTGCCTGGGCCGCATCGATAATTTTCGTGATAATGGTTCGGGCTTCGGCCGGGTTCTCATCGAACCATTCTGTCAATTTCTCACTTACAAAACTCTCGACAGGGTGTCTCACTTCAGAAGAAATAAGCTTATCTTTTGTTTGCGAGCTAAATTTTGGATTCGGGACCTTGACCGATAGAACGCAGGTTAAACCTTCTCTGGCATCGTCTCCTGTAAACGTAATTTTGGATGTTTTCTTGACACCGGCGATCTGAGCGTATTTTTGGACCGTTCGCGTCAGGGCTGCCCTGAATCCGATCAGATGCTGTCCGCCATCACGTTGCGGGATATTGTTGGTAAAGGGTAGAACATTCTCGTGATACCCGTCGTTCCACCATAACGCGGCCTCAATCTGAATGCTCTCGCGCGTACCCATAAGCAACAGCGGCTCTGCAAGGAGTTTCTTTTTGCTTCGGTCAAGATATCGTACATATTCTCCGACACCACCGTCGAAATGAAGTTCGACTTTCCGCGACTCGACCGGTCGCAAGTCCTCCAAGATTATCTTAACGCCGGAATTCAAGAAAGCGAGTTCTCTCAGTCGCTTCTCAAGAACGTCAAAGGAATAGTCAATATTGCTGAAAATATCCTTTGAGGCCATGAACCAGACCTCCGTACCCGTCATGTCCGGCGCGGCACAGGTAACCCGAAGATGTTCCGTAGTTCCACCCTCTTCAAACCGAGCGCAATGCTCTTTGCCGTCGCGCCAGATACGTAGCTTGAGCCAGGAACTGAGCGCGTTTACGACGGAGACTCCAACACCATGCAGTCCTCCCGATATTCCTCCGTATATTTCCGAGTCAAATTTTCCTCCCGCGTGAAGCTGAGTCATGATGACTTCAGCTGCAGGAATTCCTTCTTCCTCATGTATGTCGACCGGGATGCCACGTCCATTGTCCACGACGGACACACTTGAATCAGGGTGGACTATGACATGGACACGATCGGCGAATCCGGCAATCGCTTCATCAATACTGTTATCCACGACTTCGTATACCATATGGTGAAGCCCGGAGCCATCATCAGTATCTCCGATGTACATTCCGGGCCGCGTTCGGACCGCTTCCAAACCCTTGAGAACCTTAATGCTACCGGCGCTATAATCGTCCGTCTTTACTGCAGTTCTGGACATGAAACGATTCCTTGTAAATTCACCGTATATATACGCTCTATTGAGATACATGTCACGACCAAACGCAACATTTTGAGTTATGTCAGTGGTAAAATTATCCCGACAACGATGAGAGCAGCGCCCGCAAAACGATTTATCCGGCGAAGCCTATCGGGTGACGTTATCAGGGTACGGACCTGATCAATCATCAAGGCTAGAAGTAGATTCCCAATAAACGGTACGACAACCGAGAGCCCCACGATAAGCACAATATCGACGTTCGAAATCTTCGATAGGTCAAAGAAACCAGGTAGGACACCCATGTAGAAGAGAAGCGCCTTGGGATTCCCCAAGATCGCAGCAAGGCCGGCGAGAAATCCGGCCCAGATGCCCGGATGTGTCAGGCGGCGGTCCGTCGACCGGCTATTCGAGGCGTTTCGAATAACCTGAATCCCCAGGCCAACAAATACGACACAGGCAACCCATTGCAGCGCCAGAAGAAAAATATCAAATTCGGTGACGATCCATCGAACACCGATTATCGCAAGCAATGGCCAAACAACATCACCAAGAGCCACGCCAAAGGCGAGCGGCCAGGCCGCGCGAAATCCTCCGGACACAGATCGAGCCAGAACGGCAAGCCAAACCGGACCCGGTGTCAGGAACAGAATCAAAATCGCGCCGCTGTAGAGCACCAAATCAAGCCAATCTGTGGTCACGCGAAGGGAACCTGCTCACTGATGTTCCCGTCATTGTCGACAGAGATTGACTCGGTCATGAAAGGTCGACCGGTCATTAATGTGACTCCCCCTCCTTTACCTCTCATCTATGTTCGTCATACAAAAAGGCTTTGCCCTATCGATGCCGGCTAAATTAATGTGATGTGATCACACTCATTCCATCGACTTCTCTTGTTTCAAAAAATTGTGCCCGATCTCCAAGATCGGAAAACAGTTCGTCACCCGTTCCGGTCATCCAGGCCTGCGATCCGATTGCACAAATCTCGTCATGAAGCGTACGCCGGCGTCCGGCATCTAAATGCGCTGCAATCTCATCAAGAAGCAGGATGGGAGGGAAACCGACGATTTCAGATACGGCCCGCGCATTCGAAAGAATTAATGAAATCAGCAGCGCTTTCTGCTCACCCGTCGAACAGTCCCGAGCGGCCACGTTCTTTGAAGCAAAAACTGCATTTAAATCGGTGCGCTGTGGACCAAAAAGTGTCCGCCCAGCGGTACGATCGCGAACACGAGTCCTCCGAAATATCTCTCGGAGATCATTCGCACTTTCGGGTATGTCCCCATCCTTTTGAACAAGCTCAAGTTTTGTCGTTGGAAAGGCTGTTTCGTACTTGGATTGTGCGGAATTCAGCCGCTCTATTGTCGCCCGGCGTTCCGCATGCACTCGAACACCCGCTTCAGCCATCTGTCTCTCAAGCGCATCATACCAGTCGTCATCCTCGACATGATCTTTCAACAGATGATTTCGCTCGCGCAAGGCCTTCTGATATCGTAATGTGGTTTGAGCATGTCTCGAGTTAAAGCTGAAGGTTAGCCGGTCGAGAAGACGACGTCGGCCTTCTGAACTCTCCGTCCAAATGCGATCCATAGCCGGCGTTAGCCATATGATGGGAGCAATCTGGGCAAGATCCAGAGGCGAGGCTAACTTGCCATCGAACGTAATTTTCCGAGAGGATCCTGTACGCACAACGATTTCGATATCGAATGAGCGGTCCTTTAAACCAATGAGACCATGCAACTTCCAGCCCAATCTCTCCGGACGCCGTATCATCTCCTCTAAACGTGCACCGCGCAGACCGCGTCCCGGCGAAAACATTGATACAGCTTCCAATATGCTCGTTTTGCCGCTGCCATTACAGCCAAAGATCACGACCGGGCGTGAGTCAATATGAACTTCCTGCTGCAAGTGTGATCGAAAATGCGAGAGACTCAATGACCGGAAGGCTTGCATTATGACACACTACAGGTTCCCGAGGAATGCAAGGTGCAGGTTCATATCGTTCACAACAGCGGCTGCCTCAATTTCCATCACAGGCCCGTAGCACATGACAAACGACGTGAGGAACACAGACCATCGGAATATCGTTTTATCGAGGATCAAAAGAGCGCCGTATCAGGATCGCACGTTATACGATGTACACTGTCACATCTCTTGTCCGCGATCCGTCTCGTCAAGAGGCCAACTTAAACCCGCATAGGCATGACGACGTACAGCGCGTCGGTCTTTTCTCCCTCATATAGTATTGCGGGGTCGCCGGGAGTAGCAAGAAACAAGACTGCCGTTTCTTGATCCATTTGACTGACGATATCGTACAGATACTGAGCATTAAACCCGATATTGATGGGTTCATCATCGTATCGGACCTCCAGTTCCTCTTCTCCAAGGCCGGTGTCGGCAGACCGTACAGACATTGCGAGATGGTTGTTTTCGATACGGAGTTTAATTGCACGTGACTTCTCCAGACTAACCGTCGCAACACGATCAACGGCCGTTGCAAATTCCTTCGCATTGACCTCCAGACGCAGTGTATTGTTCTTGGGAATGACATTGGTATAGTCGGGGAATGTACCCTCAATCGCGCGCACCGTTAATGAGAATTCGCTGGTTGCAAAGCGCATCATGGCATCGGATATCGAGATTTCCAATTCTTGATCGTCAATCTCTGACATCTTCCCAATCTCGGTGACCGCTTTGCGCGGCACGATCACTGCGGGCATTCCATCCGAATGTGCGGGGGCCGGTGTGTCGACCTGCGCTAATCGATGACCATCCGTGGCGACACACCGCAAGACATTGCCATGATCCGTCGAAGCGATATGCATGTACAAACCGTTTAAATAAAATCGTGATTCCTGTGCAGACATTGCGAATTTAGGTTTTTCAAAAAGCGGGCGTAAGGTCGCAACCTTAATGCGAAAGGAAGATGTGTACTCTCCCTTGATGACTGCAGGAAAATCGACCGATGGAATCGTTCCGAGCGCAAACTCTGACCTGGCCGATCTGATCTTGAGACGATTCTGCGCGCTGTCGTGATCGAACTCGATGAGTGACCCGTCTTGAAACTTACGCACAATGTCATGAAGCAGTGCGACGGATACAGTGAAGGCACCGGGTTGACGCACAACCGACGGGATTCTTTCGACAACTTCCATTTCAAGATCGGTAGCACGCACATATACTGCATCGTTTTCTTCGTCGACTTCAATCAGGAGGTTCGACAAAATCGGCAGTGAACTTTTGGCCTGAGCGATGGATAGAGCTCGCGATAATGACCTCAATAATGGATTACGCTCAATGCTGAGTTTCATATCTTGACCTCGTCGGGTGACTTCAGAACGTCAGATTAAGCAATTGCACTTAAAGAGCAAGCATCTTTTTATGTTCGAAACCTCCTGTCAAACCGTCGGCCGGAGGTCCCGCACCGCGGTGCAGGCAAACCGAAACCATCGCATAGGTGGCAACCCGCTCCATCCCCTTCAGCGTACATGTTTCGAGGGTCTCACCGCCTTGCGATTGCGACATAAGGTGTCGACTGCGCTCTCTCCATCATAATGGGATCGATGTTATGCGCTTCACCCGTCAAAAGGCCTGCCAAAAAGATTTAAAATCGGAAAGGCGTGCCTGACTCACAGATAATTTTCGACCATCAACCAGAACAACTTTCGTTGTCGCGCCTTGCTTAATCAAATCCCTGATGGCGGACTTAGCAACCCAATGGGATCTGTGAATCCGATACCCTTTCTCTGGTTCAATTTCCAGAATTGCGTCTTCCAGACGCATAAGACACAATTCCTTTCCCAGATCTGTCGTCACTTCAACATAATGATCTTGTGCAGATAACGCTAAAATCTCGTTCGCATCAGGGTACCGTTCCAAACGTTTCAACAGCGCTGGTCTTTCATGTTGCTGTTCCTTCGGCGGATTAAACTGCCGACGCGCAATCAGCGTTGTCAAAAAGAACAGTATCGTTGCACTCGGAAAGCTGTAAACGAAGATGCGTGCATAACCGGGATATCTTTGAATCGGAACAAGAAGAGACAAGCTAAGAAGAACAGTGACCGTCGCAATGATAAGGCCAAAGAGAAGACTGACCAGAAACAGCCCGCTTAACGACATCCATGACTGTATGTAAATAAGTGCGTGTAACCAGGTTGCGATGAGGCTTGACGCCAGGACGATCAGACCCCAGTAAACCAATCGGATTCCATCTGGCAGGACATCGATTGTACCGAATGGACCACTCCAAAAACATAAGCCGATTACACCGACGTTAATGACCCAGAATACTGGGTTTATAAGTGATGTCGCAAATACGTCTGTCGTTTTGCGAAGAATGTCCATCACAATCCTCTTGCAACCTGAAATTTCGCGCATCGTCAATGCAACATGCCCTGTTTTCACGAATAAATCTGATGTTCTACGAAAGGATGACGTCGGTGCTCTTAACCATACACAGAATGTCAATTTAGATGGGAGTTAGGTACCAAAAAAAGGGGATGCATTCAATGAAAAATATAATGGCCATCGTGGCCTGCCTCAGTTTCGTCTTCAGTTTCGCATCGATCGCCAGCTCGGCAACACTTACGCTCATTGTAAACGATACGGCTGAACAAGGTGACGTGCGTGTTGCTGTCTTTTCGAACCAGACGGACTTCGAAAATGGCAACAGCTTTCTTGCCGTCAACAGTCCGGCAACTTTGGGTGTGACGAAGCTGGAAATTGAAGATCTACCCGTTGGCAAGTACGGCATCGCACTGTTTCAAGATTTAAATGAAAACATGCGGTTAGATCGCAATCTCTTCGATGTTCCGACCGAACCTTATGGATTCTCAAGAAATCCGATTATTTCATTTTCGGCGCCTCAGTTCGAGGACTTTGAATTTGAGTTTAACGGGATGCCGTTAGTGCTGACCATTACGTTAAATCGAGGGTAAGACATGGATCGCCGACTGTTCATAAAAATGTTTGCGAGTTTGTTGACTATTCCGTCATTACCAAAAACCTTGCAGGCGAGAAGTTTCATCGGACATCAGGAGGAGTTTCGGCGAGTGCTTGCGGAAAAACCGTGGCTGCTTGGATATCTTGGCACGAATGCGTTCGAAATGAAAGCGGATCTTCGGATTGTTTCCGGGCGTGTTCCACGTGACCTACGCGGTGTTTTCTTTCGCAATGGACCTGCATTACACAATATTGGACCTGATCGATTCCTGCATTGGTTTGATGCACCCGGAATGATTCAAAAATTCACGTTTACGGATGGTGTCATCCATTATCATGGGCGGCTGGTGGAAACGGCGCGCAATCTCACCGAGGCCAAGAGTGGGAATATTCTTTTTTCCGCCTTTGGTACACATCGTCAC
Source organism: Aestuariivita sp. (assembly GCA_026710045.1). Lineage (GTDB taxonomy): Bacteria > Pseudomonadota > Alphaproteobacteria > Rhodobacterales > Rhodobacteraceae > JAPORY01. Next base: position 16,053 of record JAPORU010000112.1, read on the forward strand.
GACTTGCGTTCGGGAGGGTCCGCTGACGGTCAAAATGTGGCAAATATCAATATCATCAAACACGCCAACGATCTTCTGGCTTTATGGGAAGGTGGGTCCGCATACATAATCGATGAACATACCTTGAAAACCGAAGGTCCAAAAATGTGGTCGCCGGAGACCACCGGTTTGCCATTCGGCGCGCACCCACGCATTGATCAGGACGGATCCATGTGGAACGTCGGATATTCAGTCAATCCAGCGACTCTGATTCTCTATCATATTTCAGCGGATGGAAAATTGTTGAAAACCCATATTCTCCCGCAGATATTCACGCCGATGATTCATGACTTTATGATTACGTCATCCAAAATCGTGATCATCGCGCCACCGTACGTAGGATCCCATTCCATGGGCACGTCATTTGTTGATAAATTTGAATGGAAAGCCGCTCAACCCACGCATGCCATCGTAATCGAAAAAGACGATCTGACAGCCGTCACGGTAATTGAATTGGAGCCGTTCTGGGTATTTCATTTTGGAAATGCTTACGATATAAGTTCCACGGAAATTGGATTCGATTTTGTCATTCATGATAATCCTGATTTTCTGACAAAAGATGCCTTTTCGATCATGGACGGAAGTTGGGACGGTCAAGACTCCGCTGAATCGCGCTATGCTCAGGCAAAACTGAATCTCGCATCAAAAACTGCATTGATCGACACGCTTGATGAGTTTGGCCAGGCCGAGTTTATCCGAACCCATGAGCATGAAAATCTCAAGCAACACAGGCAGGTTTTGATGCTCTCCCGATCACCCGAGCCCGGTGTTTATGGTTTTAACCGTGTGAATGTATTTGATCGGCAGTCCGAAACGAATGCCGTTTTTGACGTCGGCATCAACGAACTCCTGGAAGAACATATTATTGTTCCCAAGCACGGAGACGATCATGGATTCTGGATCATTGGAACGACTTTAGATTGGACACAGGGTATCACAAATCTGTCTATCTATGATGGAGCCCATGTCATGGACGGTCCGATAATGAAGGCCGAATTGGACTTGGCTTTACCATTCGGACTGCACGGAAATTACATCACAATGTAAGCTTGTTATGGAATCGTTGTGACACCGGATGACGGGACATGTCAGCAGCCTTGACGCCAAAACCAACCTTGGCCGAGGCCTTTGAAACCATAGCAAAAAAATCTGAATTAGATACAATGGAACAAGTAGTTCGAGGCTTTTGTTCAATTACACCAAGCTCTGTGGACATCTATCGTGCGGCGATAACCCCTGCAACCTGATAAATGCCGGCCGCGAAGCTCGATGCCGTCGTACCACGTCGCAATCGCCCGGAACGCCGTGATTGTGGCGAAGACATTCTCAATCCGGTGCCGTTCCCGGTAGGCGTCTCGGTTAAAGTTAGGTTGAAAGAGTTCAGTTCGTCTTCAGAGGTATCACCGTCGCGGCTCCGCGTTCCGCGAACGTATTCAGCAACCCGTCCGAGTCACAGGCCGCGTCATCAATCAATGTCGCGAAAACGATATCGTGAAGATAATCGGGCATCGCCCTAAGAGCGTGACTCGGGCTGGATCGAACAACGAATCGGACCCGTTTCCCGATCACATCGATCACAACGGGGTCGATCCCTGTTCCTTATTCGGCTCTCTCAATTGTCTCACATCGCCTCTTATATGATTCGCAAACCAAAAACAGAATCAAGGGGAATTTGTGGATAATTTTTGGAGCCGGGATCATGGTAAATCCCGCTCTCGGGATCCGGTGCGAAGCCGATCTTGATCCGGCTTTCAGTCTCTTGAAATGGATGTGAAGTCTCTCCTATGTGACAACGATCGTTGTCACATGAATACAGCATGAAGAACCGGTCAGACCGGCGGCGCGGGCCAGCGGATGAGGATCCCGAGAATGGCGACCGCGAGGGTGATCATACCGGCCATGACTAAGATCAACCGTGTTTCGCGTTTTGCCATATCAGTTCGAAATCCTTCCAAAGTCGCACTGAGATCCGCTTTGATGATTTCCATGTCCTTCTTTACGAGAACCAACTGTTTTTCCAACTCGCGATTATCGAGTGTATTGTTCAGCGTGACATTCTAATCCTCTCCAAAACACCCGTCAACCGGGTTGATCGGCATGACATTCGCTTTAAAAGCAACGGAACAGGATGGACGCAAACACCTGTTTCATCTTGCCCTGTCCCGATCCTTCCGAATATGACTATAGACATCCATAACGCACGCTACTTGTCCTTTCGAACGGATCCTTGGAAGGCGCGCGCACCATAAAAAAGGAACCAGCCATGACCCGCTTTACCCTTCCCCCATTAACGTTTTAGCGGCCACGCTGGTTGTACTGACAATGGCCGCTGAAGCCCCGGGCCTGTAACATCATCAATCCCGACTGGACCATTACCGAAACGGATCGATGGAGTGATTATGGTCTGAGAGAACCGGCCGATGGCCATGTGTTGACAAAAAAGGCACGGGCCATGTCGTACGGGAAGGCACCAATTTTGATATCACATACGAGATCAAGGCGAGCCATATTTTTGGACTTACGAGCCAAGATGATGAACAACTTGCCCATTTGGCAGGATCATCCGTCGGAACGACACTGAGAGCCATGAAGTCCTGTTGAACTGGAGTTTTTGAGCAAATCTACAAGGGCGATCTAAAGATCGCCTTTAGTTCCATGCCTCAATCCAAGATTGCAGAATATGGTATTCAAGCAATCAGTAAGCAAAATTTCAAATTTAAGAATTGAAAATTTCACGTCTTAGTCAACGAAATATCACACAATAGTTACCGACATAATCACCTTTGATCGCGCTCCCATAAATTCTTTACTCTTTCAAGATTGCTTGAAATACCGTCAATTTCGAAATCGATATTTTCTTGAAGTCCGAGCCACTTTCGCAGTCGAACGCTTATGACACATTTAATGGCGTGAAGAGCGATATCGCATCCAACCCATCGCCTTCCCAGTTTATGCGCCACTTCGATGATTGTCGCACACCCGCAGAACGGATCAAACACCACGTTACCGGGATTAGAACTTGCCTTGATATAGAATTTCAGAAAACGTCGATGGCTGTCTTCATAAATCCATATATGCATGCCTTTCTTCTTTCCCACCAGGGTGTGTAACAGCTCCTTCATGTGTAGCGCCGACAAGTTGTGCGTACTTCCATAATGCTCCCGATGAATAGATGGACGTTCGCGGGCCAGTCCATTTAGCTTTGCGGGCTGCCAGTTCCTCGTCCGATAACGCCACAGATAATTCTCCCTTTACAGCATCAATTGTGATCATGTCTCCGTTCTGCAGCAACGCGATCGGACCGCCCTTGGACGCTTCCGGTCCAACATGCCCGATGCAGAAGCCACGTGTCGCGCCCGAAAAGCGACCATCTGTAATCAAGGCGACCTTCTTCCCCATACCTTGACCGGACAGGGCGGCTGTCGTGGCGAGCATCTCTCTCATTCCGGGCCCACCAGAGGGACCCTCGTTGCGAATGACAATCACCTCGCCGGCTGAATAGGCTCTGTTTTGGACGGCTTCAAATGCATCCTGCTCACATTCGAAGACCCGTGCTGGTCCGGAAAAGGACTGATCCTCTACGGCGATTCCAGCAACCTTTACGATTGCGCCATCTGGTGCCAAATTTCCCTTTAGACCAACGACACCACCGGTCTTAGTGATTGAATTTTCAATGGCATAGATCACTCTTCCATCGGCTTTGCGATCAATAAACTCAAGCTCTTCACCGATTGTATGCCCCGAGGCTGTCAGGCAATCGGTATGAACGAGACCGGCCTTGCTCAACTCTTTCATAATGACGGGCACACCACCGGCCTCGTAGAGATCCTTGGCGACAAAGTTACCACCCGGCTTGAGATCGACGAAATAGGGAGTATCCCGGAAAATCTCGCAGACATCATCAAGAAAGAAGTCAATTCCGGCTTCATGTGCAATTGCGGGCAAATGCAGCCCGGCATTGGTCGAACCGCCGGTGCAAGCAACAACACGCGCTGCGTTTACAAGCGATTCAAATGTAACGACATCACGCGCCCGTATACCCCGTTCCAATAGATGCATCACCGCACGCCCTGATGCTTCGCAGAACTGATCGCGTGATTCATAAGGGGCCGGTGCTCCCGAGGAATTCATCAATGCAAGTCCGATCGCTTCTGACACGCAAGCCATAGTATTGGCGGTAAATTGACCACCACACGCACCCGCCGACGGACAGGCAACGCGTTCGAGCACATGGAGTGCCTCGTCAGACAATTCTCGATTCTGATGCTTGCCAACGGCCTCAAACATGTCCTGCACCGTCAGATCACGATTCGAGTACTCCTTTGGCACGGCGTCCACTTCCGGCGCACGACCTGGCAATATCGACCCTCCGTAAACGAAAACAGACGGTATATTGAGTCGCACCATTGCCATCATCATACCCGGAAGTGACTTGTCACATCCGGCGAGACCAACAATCGCATCATAACAGTGGCCACGTATGGTCAGTTCAACCGTATCCGCGATGGCTTCACGCGAAGCGAGGGACGATCGCATGCCTTCATGTCCCATTGCAATGCCGTCGGTTACCGTAATAGTTGTGAACTCCCGCGGCGTTCCAAGAGCTTGCTTAACGCCCATCTTCACGGCTTGTGCCTGGCGATTGAGTGCGATGTTACACGGCGCAGCCTCGTTCCAACAGGTGGCAACCCCGACAAAAGGTTGATGAATTTCCTCCTCGGTCATCCCCATGGCATAGTAGTAGGATCGATGCGGTGCGCGCTCCGGCCCTTCGGTTACGTGCCGACTGGGCAGTTTTGACTTATCAAATGATGTCTTCAGCATGATGGATCTTCCCTCGCGTGAACAGCTCTTGCACCATCAGGGTGACTTGGGAGTCTTTTGGTGAAACCAAAATTCCACCTGTCCGACCAAATCTGATATAGCAATCTGTTCAAGTTAAATGTCCCGTTTGTTCAACTCTGACGTGCACCACGGCACATACGATGGCTTGAGGATTCCGGTATGGATATTATATTTTGGGATCTGAAGATTTAAAATGAGGAGATTCCGATGCCAAATGGTCACCACCCCTGACCGATCATGAGAGATGTCCGATTCACGCCCTGAGGAAAAATGGAGAGTCATTCCGTGCCATTGTGAAGAAATTAAGACTCAGATGAAGATTGTGCGAGTGCTCAACCGCAATAGCGGTGATCGGGTATCGTCACGAGCAAGCGGTGCACAGGGGTCGACGGGACAATGTGTGCGATGGTGTCAGGTGCCAAGCGCCAGCCCGAAGGTGATTCCAGTGGCCACGGCACCGAATATGAGAGCGAAGATCCAGATCTTCTGGTTGGCCATATCGGCCCGCAATCGGTCAAAGGCTGCATTATTGCGATCTAGGGCACCTTCATATTTTGCTTGCATGGTTTCCATCCGTTCCTCCGGGCGCACGACGTGTGCGTACAGTTCACACTTGGTTGGTTCAGGGATCACAATCTCAAGTTAGCTATTCGGATAGGCGTGTCAAGAGGTGGTGTGTGTCTTGCAAGGCAATCCCACGCTGTTTTTTGCCACATTTTTATTGACAACACGTGTCAGTC
>JAPORU010000100.1 GCA_026710045.1 Aestuariivita sp.
GACTGACACGTGTTGTCAATAAAAATGTGGCAAAAAACAGCGTGGGATTGCCTTGTTGAACGCCCAATCGACCTTGACTCTCAAGATGTCAACATCAATACTCAAAAAACCCTAAATGTTGCGCATTTTAGATGCTGAATAGATACGTCCACTATTTACTTTTCTTGTCTGGATTGCTAAGATATCTGATAATCATGAAAAATAGTACGCCATATAATCACCACAATTTTCCCAGCATCAATTCAATGACGATGGAATACTAGGCCGTCCCGCCGTAACAATCGCCGCACGGTCTAAAAATCGGGCAAGTTGAGCAGTTCTTTCGCTGGATGAAACCGCATCTGCACATCCAATCCTTTTCCGGTATCAGCACGAACGCCGTAAAAACACATATCTAGACCGAGGTGTCCGTCTCTGTTTTGCTGGCCATCATTCGGCAACGACTACGATTGACACCACATCTCGACACGCTTTCACAGATTATTGATACGACCCTGTTTGAAAAATACCCTTATATCAGCTACTTACAGAATCCCACCACAAACCGAAACCTCCACAACCATCGAACCCGTTGAATTTATTCGATTTTTAAATAGGACACCAGTGAAAAAATATAGTAAATTTCAGATATTGAGCCATTTGCAAAAGTCGGCTGAGGACGTATTGAGTATCGTGATGGCAGAATCATGCAGTATAGAATACCTCAGTAATTTCCGCTGAAATTTTTGGTAATGATTAAGTCAGCAAAATCTGCGATAATATCACACAATAAATTGAACAAACCACGCTGATCGAGTCTGCTCATGGAGACGATCAAATTAGGATGGCGCGAGTTCCGAAGCAGAGTGAGTTATATGATCTCCCTACAGGCCTTCCATACCGATAAATCGTCACCGATCTCTTGGCCCGTCGGTCTGGCATATACGCCACAAAAGACCACATTTCCGCGTCGCCCATTCCGAAAAAGCATCTTCTCCGGAACGTGCCGTTTCTATCTGATCGAGCACGCATCATAGAATGGATTCAATGGGAATCACCTTATCCTCGGTTCGATGGGGCCCGTTCCTTTCAGGAATGATTTTGACCATACTTTCCGGATGTCTGAATCTGGAGGACACCCGTTTACATTCCGATACGGGCCAGAAAACGACGATCCGTGAATCCGGGTCTCTCCGGGGCTTACCGGGACCGATCCATTCCTCGTTAATGAACGAAGCAGACAGGTACAATCCCACTGCAAAGATGCCAAAGGCTTGCACAAAAAACGTATGCGAACTGACGCTTGAGAAGGTGATCGAACTGGCGTTAGAAAGAAATATCTCGCTTCTTAATCGTCGCCTTGACCGGGAAACCGACAAACTCTCGCTTGAAATCGCGGAGAACCGGTACACCCCTAAGTTCACAGTCAGTACCAATGCCAACCGAACACGCAACGATACATCCGCCAGCGCCAGCCTGCAAACAACCGTCGATGTTCCCACCGGAGGTTCAGTTAACTTCACGGTACAAGAAACAAATCGCGGCGGGTCACAATCCCTAACCTTCCGACAACACCTGTTGAAAGGAGCCGGAATCGACATCTCACGCGGTTCCCTGGATCGAGCCCGATTAAGTGAGCAACGAAAGATGATCGGCTTCCGCAGATCAGTGGCCGACCTTGTTGTTCAGGTCATCGGTGCGTATCGCTCACTTGCCGGGGCCATTCGACAAGCGGAGATCAGCAAGATATCTCTCGACCGCGCCTACGAACAGCTCAAGGCAACGCAGGCGCTCATCCGTGCCGGACGTGTAGCCGAACGAGAGACCGTGCGATCCGAGGCGGCGATTGCGAACGGGGAACTCTCCTTTGTTCGAGCGCAGAACACGCTCGAATCAGCCCAGTATAACCTCATTGACATTCTGGAACTGGAAAGCGATACAATAATCCGACCACTCGAGGAACTAAAAGCTGTGCAGAGGGCTTCGGTCCTGACACCGACGTTCGAGGATGTCTTGCAAAACCGCAGTGACTATCTTCAAGCTCTCATAGGGATCGAGACCGCCAAAATCGAATTGACACGCGCCCGCAACAATATGCTTCCAGATCTTGCTTTGGACGTCGGATTGCGGCGCAACGAACCACAGAAGCCTGAACCAACATTGGGCTTGTCCGCATCTGTCCCCTTGAGCAACAAACGCGAACGCCGACTTGAATTGATGACCGCCCGAAATGCACTGTTGAAGGAAGAGAGAAACATCGCCGAACTGCGCGAATCCATCCGGGTCGAACTTCGACAGGCCGTCAATGACGTTGAAGTGAACTTTCGCCTCACCGAACTGGCCCGAGACGCACGCGATCTCGCAGAGCAAAACCTGGAAACCGAACAAGGAAAATTTGAACAAGGGTTGACCTCCAGTTCGGACGTTGCGACATCGGAACAAGAGTTGGTACGTTCCGAGCAAGCGCAGGCCGATGCCATTGTCGCCTATCTTGGTGCCCTGACGAAATTGGATACAGTCACCGGGCAAACACTTGAGCGCTGGGGCATCCAAGTTGATACCGTTTCGCAATGACAACACATCAAGACGCTGACACAAACCGGGCCATCCTCGATACCCTCTCTGACGGGGTCCTGGTCATCAATCGCGACGGATTGATCAAGATGGCAAACCTGTCATTCTGTCGGATGTTCGACATCGGATTCGACGAATGGGCCGGACGAAATTTTCGCGATCTATTCCTTCTCTCCGACGGTTTCGATGAGTTCACAGACACTGTCCTGGCCGCAGTCGCCGAACGCGGAGAGACCAAACGGCGAATCACACAGATACAGACCAGCGATGATGCCCGGTCCCTCACCGTGACCTCCACCGCAATCGATACAACGAAACATGGGGCAGCGGTATTGGTCGTGGTGTCCGATATCACGGAAATCCGAGAATTGCGCGAGACAGAAGTGCGACAAGCCGCTCTCATTGAGGACCAATTCTCCAAATTACAGAATGCCTATCGCGATCTTGAATCCCGCAACGAAGCACTATCGGCTCTCAGCAAGAGGGTGCGCACCGTACGCGGGGGCGCAACCCTCTTTGTCGTTGGATTGTTTCTGGCCATCGGGACTTGGTATCTCCAACCCTTGGATTTGTTCGGCGGAGTGGATCGTCCTCGTACCGACACAGGCTTGGCGGACATCACCGCGGCCATTCAACCGACACGCGCCGTAACACCCCAGACATTCCAATCCACCATCGATCTGCGCGGCACCTTATCCCCCGGACGGGTGATTGCCGTCGTCAGCCCCATCGAGGGTCATGTAAAGGAGATTTACGCCGCTCCGGGTGATGTGGTATCCAAGGAAGACGCACTCGTTGAACTGGATACCAGCGCACTGGCCACCGAACTCCGTCAAGCGGAGATCGAACATATTCGTGCGCGCGATCGTCTTGACGAACTCGAGAATTGGGAGAGCAGTTCCGAGGTTGTGCGTGCGCGGCGGGCCGTAAGACAGGCAAACGTCGCTTTCGATGATTCCGAGCGCAAACTGGCAACCTCGAATTTTCTTATATCAAGAGGCCTCATTCCCGCGTCGCAGCTGGAAGAAGCCGAACGGGCCCACGAAAGCCGGAAACTCGATGTCGAGGAAGCCGAACGTGAACTCGAATCCGTCCGGGCAAAGGGTGTCGGTGAGGCGCTACAAGTGGCCATCTTGCAGGCCAAGACTGCCGAAGACCGATTCCGCGAAAAGCAGGAAAAACTGCAAAGCTCCCGTGTACACGCACCGATCTCCGGAGTTGTAGTTGCAGCCGAAGGACCACAAGCGAAGCCCTTAACAAAGGGACGGCAGGTCAGTCAAGGTGAACGTCTCCTTTCTATCGAAGATATGGAACGGTTTTCGGTGACCACAGCGATTGACGAAGTCGATCTCCATAAAATAAAGGCCGGCCAGCAAGCTTGGATCACGGGTCCGGGATTTTCTGGATTGCGTGTTCCCGGGCGCGTAAGCCACGTGTCTTCCCGGGCGGCGCGCGGCGCACGGCGGGGGTCTCCCCAATTCGAAGTGGTGGTCGTTCTTGACAACCTCGGAGAAGAGGAACGGACACGTTTGCGCGTTGGGATGTCGGCGTTTATTACCATCGTTGTCTATGACCGTCCGTCCGCGCTACTGGTTCCAATAACCGCCGTCGAGCAAAGAGAGGGCAAGACCTGGCTGCAAGTTCGTAAACCGGACGGTCTTTATGAATTTCGTGAGGTCACAACGGGCCTGACGTCCCTCGATTCCGTCGAAATCATAAACGGTCTGTCTCCGGGAGATCACATTGTTCTGCCGCAATAACCTCTATACAGTCACGGTACGATCCCTTCTCTGGACCCTGTGTATTTTCCACGCTTATTTTCAATCCCGGCACCGGAAAGACATTTGATGCTCAAACTAAAGGATGTCTGCCGATCCTACCGACTTGGCCCGGTAAAAACCGAGGTGCTCCGTGGAATTGAAATGGACGTTCGCTCCGGTGACCTCATGTCAATCATGGGACCTTCCGGAAGCGGCAAGACAACACTCATGAACATCATTGGTCTGCTCGATCGACCGTCTTCGGGCTCTTGCATTCTGAATGATCGCAATATCTCCGGACTTAAAGACAACGAGCTCTCCACTCTCCGAAACCGCTATATCGGTTTTGTCTTCCAATCTTTCCATCTTCTTCCGCAACTCACCGCCCTGGAAAACGTATGTCTACCGCTCGTCTATCGAGGCGTGGAACGACCGAAGATGCGAGACCGTGCCCGCGAGTTATTGAAACATGTGGGTATGGCCGAGCGAGTCAATCATCGACCCAACCAGCTTTCGGGAGGACAAAAACAACGCGTTGCCATTGCTCGGGCTCTTATCGGCGAACCCGCTCTCCTTCTTGCCGATGAACCCACCGGCGCTCTCGACACAGATACGGCCGCCGAGGTCATGACTCTACTTAAGGAACTCAATTCAGAGAACGGAGTGACGATCCTTATTATCACACATGATGCCGCAATTGCCGAACAATGTACAAAACAAATGCGTATTCGTGACGGGAAACTGATCGACATACAGAAATATAACGCCGACTCCCAAAGAGGACCCGAAATAAAACAGAGGCCTGGAGCGTCATCATGAGAGCGATGTCGGTGCTGGCAGCAAATGGTCGTGAGGCAGCGGAGAGTCTGCGTCGCGCCGGACTCCGCACAGCACTTGGTCTGATCGGCGTCACAATCGGCGTATCATCGGTAATTGCTATGGTGTCGCTCGGTGAAATCGCCAAAGAACAAGCCCGTAAGCAATTTGAAGCACTTGGTACGGACATCGTTGTCGTTCGTGATCGCGGTGGTGGAGTCCAAGACGGAATCGATCTTCAAACCGCTCTCAATCTACAGGACTCAATCCCGTCCATTCTCAGAGCCGCGCCACGTATCATGGGATACGGTTCGTTTCTCTTCGCCGGTAAGGATGTCGGACAAGGTTCGGTTCAAGGGGTTACACATTCCTTTGCCATCGTAAACAAAATACCGGTGAAAGAGGGTCGCTTTATTTCAAACCTTGACATCAATAGAAATTACGGTGTCGTTGGTGCGGAGATTGCAAAGAAGATGCGAGGACTGACACAGAAAGAGTTACTCGGGGAGCTCATTGATGTCGACGGAACGCTCTTTACAGTCGTAGGCGTGCTCGAACAGTATGAAGAAAGTTATGCACTGCCCGTCAACATCGATGCCAACAGATCCATATTCATTCCCATCACGACAGCAAATCGAACGAGCAATGAGCCGCATATCGAGGTCATCATCGCTCTATCAGCCCCCGGAATTCATCACGAAACAGCCGCACAGGATATCTCAAACTACCTTCGCACCCGCTCACCAAAATTACAACTTGATATTGTCACAGCGAAAGAGTTGATCGCCCAGATGGAGCGGCAGATGGGAATATTCACCTTGCTTCTAGGTGGAGTCGGCAGTATCTCGCTCGTTGTTGGCGGAATCGGCGTTATGAATATCATGTTGGTCTCCGTAGCAGAACGACGTGTGGAAATCGCCATTCGCCGTGCTTTGGGGGCCCAACAAAGCGATATCCGCAGTCAATTCCTCATTGAATCAATCATTTTGACCAGTGCCGGCGGCATACTCGGCGTCGCACTTGGTTTAGCAGCCACCTATGCAATCAGTCAATTTACCGGCTGGGAGTTCCTAATCTCATGGATATCGGTCGCAAGTGGTCTCGGTACCGCCGCCGCAGTCGGTCTGTTCTTTGGATTTCAACCCGCCTATCAAGCTTCAAAACTGGACCCGATCGCCGGACTGCAAGGAAGTTAACAATAGCGACCTTGCCAATATGTTCGTTTACGTTGCGGAACGAGATCCATATCACTTTTACGTCTAAAATGTGCTGCAGACCTAAGATAGGTTACGCACACCAACCGGACGATATCAGCACACAATCGGACCTGAAAGCTCAGTGTAATTGTCAAGGGACAGGCACACAATGTCTTTCATGATGGCCTCTCGGATGTCTACAATATCCGGCCCGGAAATGACGCCCCAATACCGTCTCCAGACGTGCAGAAACTCCCGTTTAGTCTTGAACGACGAACAATTCGTCCCTTGAGCACAGGATCCAAACCAAAAGCCGACGCGACACCCGACATAAGAACAAAACATGTTACAAGACACGAACGATCCTGTTTCCTACGTTTCATTTCCGACCCATGCAGAACGTCCTGCAACATGAATCAGGCTCGCCGGGATGCGGTGCAAGGGTGTTTCCCACATTTTCAATACAGAACGGGTATGTCGCAAAGCTTACACGTTTTAGACACCCTCATATCGGGCATATCTGCAATTTCCGATGGATGCCAATTATGTGCGTTTGAAACGCATGTTTGAGAGCCGTTCCATTTATGTAAGACAATAGGTGATTGCCGGGACTGTTTGAGAGCAGCTTCAGGCCATCTTTGGACACCAGAGGCTGCTGTTTACAGCGTGACGCCTTGCTGTCCTCTCTGGGCACCACACGCTAAGACAACATCGGCTTCGTGCTCGCGGTAACGTAGTTCACACTTACATCACGATCCGATAAGTACCACGTCCAGCTGAGCGGGTTAAAGACGAAACCTTTTTTGTCAACAGGCTTCAAACCAGCACCTGACAAGAAATCATAAAGTTCGTCCGGAGTAACGAACTTTCTCCAGTCATGAGTACCCCTTGGCAACCACCGCAAAATGTATTCCGCTCCCCAGATCAACATTGCAAAACTCTTTGGATTACGGTTAATCGTTGAACAAATGTGCAAACCACCAGGACGCATGAGCTGTTGACATAATGTCAGGTAAATCTGTGGGTCTGAGACATGTTCAACGACCTCCATATTGAGAACAATGTCAAATATCTCACCCTGTTCAACCAATGTCTCCGCCGTCGAATGCCTATAGTCTATTGTCAACCCAAATTGGCACGCGTGGGCTTGCGCAACCGAAATGTTGCGCTCGACCGCATCAGCTCCAACTACGTCCGCACCCAAGCGAGCCATGGGTTCACAAAGCAAACCACCTCCACATCCGATATCAAGAATTCGGAGCCCGTCAAATGGCGACATCTTATTAATATCGCGATCAAATTCACCTGCGATCTGCTTTGTAATGTAATCAAGCCGACATGGGTTAATCATATGCAGTGGCTTAAACTTCCCCGCCGGATCCCACCATTCGGCTGCAAGAGCATCGAACTTCTCGAGTTCCGAAGTGTCAACAGTTGATGATTTTACTTCCACCGTTTCCCCTCTATGTTTAAACTATAGCCATATACAGAGCGACAAATATGGACAAGATAGCTGACAAAACAAGCAACACACGGTTCTTATATCCGCCGATAGATCCATTTGAACAGTGCATGATTGACGTCGGCGATGGCAACAAAATTTATGTCGAGGAAACGGGAAACTCGGAAGGAATACCCGTCATTGTCTTACACGGCGGTCCCGGAGGCGGTTGCAGCCCGGCCATGCGTCGCTATTTTTGTCCCCGCAAGTTTCGCGCCATATTATTTGATCAACGAGGTTGCGGACGCTCTCGGCCACATGCCTCTATCGCCCACAATACAACGTGGCATCTCGTTGATGATATCGAAAAAATACGTCGGCACAAAAAAATCGAGAAATGGAGCCTTTTTGGTGGGAGTTGGGGGGCAACGCTCGCGTTGATCTACGCGCAAAAGTATCCCGAGCGAGTCTCCCATCTGATTTTGCGTGGCATATTCCTGATGACGCAAAACGAACTCGACTGGTTTTATTCAGGTGGAGCCGGAAAATTCTGGCCAGAGGAGTGGGAGCGTTTTGTGTCAATGATTCCCGCATCAGAACAGGATGACTTGATTTTGGCCTACAACAATAGATTATTCTGTGGGAACCTCTCTGAGGAAACCCGATTCGCTCAACAATGGGCCGCATGGGAAAACTCACTGGCATCGATTCACTCAAACACAATCCGATTCTCCGGTGCCGGAAGTTATGCGCGTGCCTTTGCGCGATTGGAAAATCATTACTTCATTAATAAGGGATTCCTGGATTTCGACAATTACATCCTCTCGAACATGAAATCCATTTCCAACATTCCGGGGATCATTGTTCAAGGTCGCTATGACATGATCTGCCCGCCGGTAACAGCCTACTCTTTAGCCCAACATTGGCCGTCTGGTCAGTTACGCATGATCCAAAATGCCGGTCATTCACTGAGTGAACCCGAAATCAGCGTCGAACTGATTCGCTACCTTGATCAACTCGAGAACATAGAACGCTAACTCTCAATCTCCAGAAATTGGAACACGTATGATCATATGAATCACAACTGGATTAACAATGAATGTCTCTATCACACCGTAGTATCTTTTTGGGGAGTGGCCTTAAGATTGCTGACTGAGCCTGGATCAGACCAGTGGCGCGGGCCAGCGGATGAGGATCCGAAGAACGGCAATGATCAAAAGACCGCATCACCAGGCACCAGTCCTGCCATCCATTGAATGTTCACTTTATCGCGGTTCGCCGTTTTTTTACCACGGTTTGCTCTCTCAATTTGCAATCTATTATATTCACTTTAATGAATCACACGAACGGCAATAGGGTAAGGTCAGGTTAATAGAGACGGTTCTCTTGACTGCTTTGCGTCACCTCGAGGATCTGGAGCGGTGGCACGATGTTGCAGGACACTCCTCCAGATCCTACACAACGTTGACAATGAGATGGAAAAATCTAGGGTAAGACGATGGATGAAAATCCCGATCCCTATCATGAATTTGATAAACGGCTCGCCGTGCTGGAGGAACGCATGAAAACCTTGAAGCCGGGTCCGTTTAACGAACCCCTCATAATTCCCGAACAACATCAAAAGGTCGAATATGTCTGAGCGACGGTATACGTGTTCGGGCTTTCGTCACCATATCATCGTCCCAATCAAAAAAATACACGCCGGGCTTGTCCTCGGCATCCAGGATAACATCACCCCAAGGTGATACGACCATGCTGTGACCATGCGTACGTCGCGATCGACCGCACTGGACTTTATGAGTTCCCGTCTGCGCCGGCGCAAAGACATAACATCCCGTTTCTATGGCGCGACTCCGAAGAAGAACCTCCCAATGTGCCTGACCGGAAATCTGCGAAAACGCCGCCGGTATCGCCAAGATGTTCGCTCCAGACAGTGCTAACTGCTGATAAAGAAACGGAAACCGAACATCGTAACAAATCGACAAACCGACAGTCCCGATGTCTGTTGCCACCACAACGGCCCTTTCTCCTGATCGAAACGTCGAAGACTCGCGATAGGTCTCCTCGGCGCTAATGGTTACATCAAACATGTGAATCTTGTCATATCGCGCGACAATCTCGCCTTCCGGACTGATCATGAACGAACGATTCACGAATTTTCCATCATAATGATCAAACTTAAGCGCCAAAGATCCCAAGAGAAGCCATATCTGCCGGCTCAAAGCCAGTTCGCACAAAGATTGCAATGTCGCATCATCACTTTCCGTGCGCAGGACCTTTTCTTGATGAGATCGACTACTCGAGACACAGTTCATCACTTCAGGAGTTAAAACAAAACAGGCTCCGCCATCCGCTGCCTCCATTACAAGAGCGCGCGTAACGGATAAGTTGTCGTCCGGATCATCTGACGAACAGAGCTGAATTAGTGCACCGCGCATCTCTTCCTCCTCAATTTGTCCCTTTAATCAAAGACAATCTATCACCGCACCTCTTCGAAGGATCCCGCTCTCAGACGATCACAGACTACAAAGATGTCTTCACCTCTGCATCAAACCGTGTCATCCTAAATGTTGAGCGATACTTATAAAGTGCCGCTTTCACCAGCTACCCGAATCAGAATGGAACATACCGAGCAACACGCGCACAACAAACACGAACGCCACGATCACACATCTCACTCACGAACCGGTACTGGGAAAGACATCAAAGACCACCATGCCGATCTACCTTAAAACACTTCTCTATATCCTATTTCGAACTTTTCAGATCACCTTCTCATTGCGCGAAACGCGTGCTTATCGACTTGAACAGACTGCCGTAATCACACATCTTTACCGATGTTCCAGGTTATGAAACCTCCATTTTCAAGGATTCAATTTGCCCAAAATTTTTAATCAATACGCACCTGAAAAGAATCAAAAATCGATTAGATTGCCCCGCTAAACTGTCGAATTAAGTTCTGATGCACAATAGCAACCAAATTATCGATCAACACGCCCTTGAACGAAACCGACGACGGGTCAAGATGGCCAACTTGTTTTTGCATCAAGCCGCTGCAGATGAGGTCGCAACACGTCTGAATATGGTAAACCGCTCTTTTGTCCAAACCGCGATCGTTACGCCGTTTCCTTCTCTCTGGAGAGAGCATCATCCCAAAGCTACCCTTATTCGAGACAACGATGTTCTCTGTCTGAAGCCGAATACCTTCGATCTTATCATCCACGCGATGTGCCTTCATTGGTCGGATGATCTGGTCGGACAATTGATTCAATGTCGGTTAGGCCTCAAGCCAGACGGTCTGATCATTGGACTGCTCTTGGGCGGCAAGACTCTCAATGAACTTCGGTTTGCTCTCACGGAAGCGGAAACAGCGATCGTTAAAGGATTAAGCCCACGCCTCTTACCAATGGCCGATGTCCGCGATCTTGGTTTACTGTTGCAGCGCGCCGGGTTTGCTCTTCCTGTTGCAGACTCAACACGCATTAACGTCGAGTATCGAGATATTTATCACCTTATGCACGATTTAAGAGCAATGGGCGAGGCCAACGCCCTGAAAGATCGTACCCGCACGTTGACTCGCCGTAACATTTTTGCCAAGGCAAACGGGCTTTACGCTCGGCATTTTGGAACCGATTCCGGCCGTATAACCGCAACATTTGACGTTGTAGTGCTCACAGGTTGGTCCCCGGGCACCGGCCAACCACAACCACTTAAACCCGGCAGCGCGACGGTCCGCCTAGCCGATGCCCTGAACACCGAAGAACACAAATTCCTGACAGAAAACCTTAATTTGGATGATCTGTCAACCATCAAACATTTAAACTCCGACGGAACGCAAGACTGAAACGATAATGGATACGAAAAGAAAGACAGCGCACCCAATCCACGCCCCGCCAGATCACATTGCGATTCCGACAGAAAAGATAGGGGTCCTGCTGGCGAATCTCGGAACACCGGATGGTTTTGATTATTGGTCTATGCGTCGCTACTTAAGCGAATTCCTGTCTGATCGGCGGGTCATTGATTATTCTCCGTGGATTTGGCAGCCCCTACTGCAACTCATTATCCTGTCGAAAAGACCCTTCAGTTCCGGATTGGCCTATAAATCAATCTGGAATCGCGAAGCAAATGAGAGCCCGCTGATGACGATTACCAGACAACAAACACATAAGATCCGCGATGCAATGAAGAGACGGCATGACCGGAGCCTGGTCGTGGATTTCTGCATGCGCTACGGAAGCCCATCGACAAAATCCAAGGTCCAGGAGTTGATTCAAGACGGCTGCACCAAAATTCTCTTCTTTCCTCTGTATCCACATTATTCCGGTGCCACATCGGCGACTGCCAACGATCAATTCTTCCGCGCTCTCATGGAGCAAAAACGGCAGCCGACGATACGAACGATAACACACTATTTTGATCATCCAAAGTACATCGACACCCTCGCCGTCTCAATTGAACGCGCGTACGCGCGTCTGGAACATCGTCCTGACATTCTATTATGTTCCTATCATGGTGTCCCGAAGCGCTATCTTCTCGAGGGCGACCCTTATCATTGCCAATGCCAAAAGACCACGCGACTGCTGCGCGAACACCTTGGCTGGTCAGAAGCTGAGATTCTCACAACATTCCAGTCACGTTTCGGACCCGAAGAATGGCTGAAACCCTACACAGTCGACGAAGTTGCCAAACTTGCCGAAACCGGAATACGACGCATTGCAATCTGCGCGCCTGCGTTTTCAGCAGATTGTATTGAAACACTCGAAGAAATTAACGAAGAAATCAAAGAGAGTTTTCTCGAAGCTGGTGGAAAGGAATTCACGTACATACCTTGCCTGAACGACGACCCAGCACATATTGAGACGTTATGTGCCATCATTGACGAAAATCTCAAAGGTTGGGTGAACTAATTGGCTCCTCTGTCCACGTTATTCCCGAGGATAAAATCACATATGTTGACCAATGAGACAGATTCGTTTGAGCCGATATGCAGAGACCCGGATTATACATCGCCATTAAGATTTCAAGAAGATTGAACGGGCCTTGTGCGTCGTCTAAGAAAGTGAGCACAAGTAGAATGCATACAGTCACAATCATCAGAAACTGTGACTGGAACCTGATGTAGGAACGGTCTAGAATGCTAGATTTGCCCAATCCATCGTGGCACCCACACAGGACTTACGTGGAGAGTTAGAGCATTGCAGCGGTTAGCGTTCCTCTTTCTTATCTCAAGCATCTGTTTCTCCGCCTGCGAACCTCTTCCGGCCCAGTATTTCGACGAAGATGGCAATCCCTTGCCGCACATCTACCGGATTTCCGCGAATGATGTGCACAAAATTCGCTTTCGGATGCTCGATTCCATAAATGTCCTGCGCCAAGCTCGCGGCAGTCATCTTCTGGTCATCGACGAGCATCTCACAGCTGCGGCTGCAACGCATTCACGTGACATCTCCTCGCAAAATCGCGCCTGGCACTTTGGGTCCGACGGATCATCACCATTCATTCGCGTTGCACGGGCCAAATTCACAGGAACATTGTTAGGAGAACTCATCGCAGAAACATACGAAGCTGAACTACACGTCCTTGCTGTTTGGCTGACAGACAAGGAATCGCGGGCCATTTTGCTGGACAATCAAGCCACCCGAATGGGATTTGCATGGCATCAGGAACGAAATGGCAAGATATGGTGGACATTAATTACTGGAAAATACGACACGTCTATGGTCGAATAGTGATCGGCGTCCCAATGCGAACCGTTCGATAAAGCTCTTCAATATCTTTATTACTTACCGCGATGCACCCCCAGGTCCAGTCATTAACGGTAACGCGGCCGGAAGTAGGCTGGCCATGAATAAATATATCTCCGCCCGGACTCTGTCCCAGAGCTTTCGCCTGAGCGATATCCTGCGTATTAGGATAGGAAATACCAAGCGACAAATGAAACATGCTATCGGGGTTCTTTCGATCAATGACGTAGGTCCCCTCTGGCGTCTTCCCATCCCCTTCAATCCGCTTTCCTCCGACCGGCGTAAAGCCAAGATCGATGTCGTATTCCTTAAGCACTAGACCTTTATGATAAACATACATCTTACGTGAAGCTTTGTGAACACCAATCGACGTCACCTGGAAATAACTTCGCCAGCGATCCGGCATCCATCGACCACATCCCGTCATTGCCACAAGCGTTGATGACGCCAAAAACAGATTAAAATTGCGTCGGTTCAATCCATACCCTTTCTTTCATCATGTTATCGCGGTACGAACCGTTACCAGCAAACTGGGAGAAGAATTCAATCACGTCCAGACTGCAACTTCTGCTCGATGACCTCAAGACGCCTGAGCACCTCGTCTCGATAATGGTCGGTGGCCGCCTCGCTTTCCTCCGAATGCGCATCTTGCATCGAATTCACGATCAGACCAACGAGCAAATTCACAACGGCAAAAGTGGTGACCATGATGAAAGGAACAAAGAAAGTCCATGCGTAGGGATAAACCTCCATCACCGGCCGTACAATTCCCATCGACCAACTTTCCAAAGTCATAATCTGAAACAGGGAATAGGCACTTAACCCAAGCGTTCCAAACCAATCCGGAAAAGTCGATCCAAAAAGCTTTGTCGCCATAACCGATCCAATATAGAAAATGATCGCCATCAATAGAAATACTGAGCCCATTCCCGGCAACGCGATAACGAATCCTTCAACAACGCGCCTCAATCGTGGAGCAACCGAAATGACGCGCAAAACTCGAAGAATCCGAAGCGCACGCAGTACCGACACTCCTTGTGCGGTCGGAACAAGAGCAATTCCGACAATTATGAAGTCAAAGATATTCCAACCGTTCCGAAAAAACTTCGGGCCCAAGGCGATTAACTTCAAGATAATCTCGACAACGAAAATTGACAGGCAGATCTTGTCGATCAATAGAATCAATGACCCCGCCGTCTCCATCGCCGGATTCGACGTTTCCAGTCCCAACGTGATCGCATTGATGATGATCACCGCAACGATTGCGTTCCCGACCGCGGGTTTCTCCAACCATTCCCTTAATTTTGTTCGCATCTATCTCTTACGCACCGTCTGCTCTATCTCTCCGTAAAAGACCAATCTTCCCATCTCCTGGAAACCTCAAACCCCGACACACACGCAACGACGAAATTGCCAAACGGTCGAAAGGACCTTCACACAGTCTACCAAGCGTCTTTGGTACATTTGTCGGTAAAGTTCCGGTCCATAACACCCCTGTCTACAAACTACCAACAGATCACAACAAAATTCCTACTTGGCGAACGTAAAAGAATTGAAAACCGTCCTTCGATGATCCTGTCACGTCACTTAAACCTTCTCCGCAGAGGATACGGGTCATATCCGTATGTTTATCGCGATCCCATCACAGGAGATACCACATCCGCATTCTCCTGAATCCCATCATGCGATCCATTCATACTACTCAGCGACCTGGGTTCGAATAAAGCCACCGGACTGGAGATTCCAATACTTCGCGTACAAACCACCCTTTGCAAGTAGCCTCTCTTGTGTTCCTTGCTCCGCGATTCGTCCTTCATGGAGCACGACAATTCGATCCATCGCCGACAACGTTGAGAGGCGGTGTGCGATCGCAAGAACCGTCTTGTTTTCCATAACCCGATGCAAGGCAACTTGAATCGCTGCCTCAACTTCACTGTCCAAGGCACTCGTTGCCTCATCAAGTATCAATATTGGAGCATCCTTGAGAATTGCACGCGCCAACGCCACGCGCTGGCGCTGACCCCCTGACAGTTTGACGCCGCGCTCGCCCAAATAAGCATCATATCCCTTCCTGACCCTCTGGTCGCGAAGCTGCTCAATGAATTCATGCGCCTCAGCGGCCTTCGCTGCACGAATCATGTCATCTTCAGTTGCATCGGGGCGCCCATACATAATATTCTCTCGAGCCGACCGATGCAGCAGTGAGCTGTCCTGTTGCACCATCCCGATATGCTGGCGCAAACTCGTCTGCGTCACCGTCGCGATATCCTGTCCATCAACCAAGATACGACCCTCCTCGGGATCATGAAACCGCAAGAGTAGCTTAACCAACGTAGACTTTCCTGCTCCTGACTGTCCAATGAGACCAACTTTTTCTCCTGGATTGATCGTGAGGGAAATTCGATCCAAGCCACCGAGATCGCGGCCATAATGATGCGACACGTTCTCAACTTCGATCTTACCGAGCGATAACTTCAGAGGTCTTGCATGGACATGATCGACCAACTCTATGGGTTGCGCAATCGTCTCCATTCCTTCAGCGACAACCCCCAGTTGACGAAAAAAAGATGTAAGTGCCCACATGATCCATCCCGTCATTGCGTTCAGTCGCAGCGTGAGTGCGGTCGCCGCTGCTACCACGCCAACCGTCACCTCATGTTGCATCCAGAGATATATTGCCCAGCCCACGACGGACACGATCAAAACCCCGTTCAGAACCACCAACAACAAATCCATAATCGTATAAATTCGCATCTCCTTGGAAAATGTTTGCCGTGTATGTTCGATCGCCTCTTTCGCGTACGCCAGTTCCTCGTCATGGTGGGCGAACATCTTGACAGAATGAATATTCGTGTAACTGTCGACGACCCGGCCGGTTACCGCTGAACGTGCGTCCGATGCCGCCTTCGAGGCTGGTCCAACCCGTTTAATTGTCCACGCGACCAGCATCCCATAAAGCCAGAACCAGAGAAGCAATGGCATGAGGAGACGCGGATCCGACGTCAACAGAAGCACTGTTGCACCAACCAGATAAGCAATCGAGAAGGTTATCGCGTCAAACACCTGAAATACAACTTCACCCGCCGCAGGAGGAGTTTGCATAATTCGGTTCGCGATCCGCCCGGCGAAATCGCTCTCAAACCACCCGACCGATTGCCGCAAGACGTGTTTGTGCGCTCGCCATCGTATCATCGTTCCAAAATTTGGCATAATCGCGTTGTTCAGGAACAATACATCGAAAGCTTGTATGGCCGGACGCACAAACACAACGAACAGGGCAACAAGGATGAGTTCCAGTCCATGCCGAGACCAAACCTGCGCCGGATCCCCCACAAGAATGTCGACCGCCCGCCCCATGTAGAAGATCAATCCGATCTCGATCGCCGCGACCGCTGTCGACAGGATGGCCGTAATTATAAAAAGACCTTTGAAGGGTCGCGCGTAGTCCAGCATAAACGGCCACAACTTTTGTGGCGGCGCATCCTTTTCCTCAAATGATGCATACGGATTAATAAGATTTTCAAAAAAGCGAAACATACAATCGATCCAAAAACGATCTGGAAAATATCCATGTTCGAATGAAACGGCATCTTACAACACGCTTAACACACCCGATAGCTGTTAAGACGAATAATCTCGGCTTCGTGTTCTGCGGATCAACCAGAGCGTGATCCACGCAAGCAATCAGACGTGGCGATCAATCAACCTGTTCCGGGGAACAGTGTCTGACCACGACTTTTTGATTGTACAGGCACCTCAATCCCCACCTCACACATAAGCAAGAGATCCTGAGGTCACTCTTGGATAGCAGCGGTGACAGCAACGATCAATCTGCCCAACAGAGAGGTTAACGTCCAGACAGCAGTTCCGAACGACCAAGGGTAAAACCAGACAATATCCACTTTCTCTCGAGAACCTTCAACCTCTGACCCAATCGGCGACCCGTCAAGGCTGGCATCAAGTCGGCCGCCCCAATTGGAAAAACTTGCCGGGATCCAAATATCGCCGCTGTCCTGTCAATCGCTCGCTCTCCACAATCCTGAAACGCCGCCCGAAGTTCTAACGCTTGCACTGCTTCAACGGAACCAAATCGGTACCCAAGCTCTGCCGCGCTCCGATTACCCTTTGCCATCTCTCTCAATCGCTCGGCACGTTCAAATTCTGACCGCCTAATCCGTAAGGTCTTTCCAATCCCGTCTCCGAGTGCCGCCAGGCGCACTATAGAATCCGACTGACTCTCAACTTTTATCAAGGGTTTCATATATCTGTCATCCGCCTCGGGCATAATCCGAGCCATAATGCCGACCTCTTTCATGACGCCCAATGCGTCACTCGGATCAGGAGCGGCAAGAAGCTTCATCACCTCAGCACCGATACGCTCACGTGACAGCATTTCTATCCCATCTATATTTTCCGAGATAGCCGTCAGGGTTATAGTGTCTATCTGTACATCAAGCTTACCATACAAGGCGAGAAATCGAAAAAATCGAAGGGATCGTAGCCGATCCTCGCGAATTCGGTCCGCTGGGTCACCAACAAAGCGCACATGCCGTGCTCGAATATCGTTTACACCGTCCCCGAGCGGATCCCTTATACAACCGTTTCTGGTTGCGTATACGGCATTCATGGTGAAATCTCTTCGACGTGCATCCTCGACAATATCTTTGGAAAACACGACCTTGGCCCATCGTCCATCGGTCTCGACATCCCTCCTGAATGTCGTCACTTCAAACGCCCTTCCCAAGGACAGCACCGTCACAGTTCCGTGCTGAAGACCGCTTGGTACAGTTTCAAGACCCGCCGCTTCGGCCAAGCGCACGACCTCTTCTGGAAGACGATCCGTCGCTATATCAATGTCTCCAACTTCTTCATTCAGAAGACTGTTTCGAACACAGCCTCCAACATACAAGACTTGAGCCCCGTCCGCATCCAACGCGTCAAACACCGCCTTTGCTTCCAGCGATTGCAACCATTTTCCGTGTATTCTCAGGCCAGACATCGCTCCCATCCTTCCGCTAAACTGAAGAATATACGAGCCGTTGCACCCCATATGTAATAGGGCCCATAGGGTATTGTATAATACGCCCGTTGCTGCCCTTTCCATTGGCGCGACTGAACTTGGTAATTTGCTCTTCGCACAAGGCAATCAAATGGGACAGTAAAGACTTCGTCGACTTCGCTCGCCTCGACACGAATTTCGAATGGCTTATAAATGAGAGCAACAACGGGCGTGATCGCAAATCCAGTGATTGTCTCATGCTGCGGCATCTTACCAAGCACGCGCACGTGAGCAGTCGGCAGTCCAATCTCCTCCTTAGCCTCTCGAAGAGCAGCAGCAACAACATCGGCATCCCGACGCTCTTGCCGCCCGCCCGGAAGCGCGATCTGTCCGGGATGACGTGCGAGTCTCGATGATCGCTTGGTGAGTACCACTTGTGCTTTCTCGTCAAAAGTCATGATACCAATCAAGACACTCGCGGGCTTCAATTGAACAGAAGAATCTCGTTCCGGTCCTGATGAAAGATCAAAGTCGGTAGAGGACCTTTCAAGACCTGACAAGACACCTTTGATCCGTTTCTCAAGACCATCGCAGCGATGATTACTCTGCAAAGTCTCGCCCGACGGATTGCAGTTCCCATTCATACTATACCCCATAATGAGTCGCTCGCTAGAGTTGCTTGTCCTACTCATCTTCTCGGCGATGTCCGCGAACAAGGATAACGTCTTTCAATTCACACGCAATCTTTCTGACAAACACCTCAGAAACACTATAATGCTTGGCACGACGCCTGCTCGCAAAACCAGTCATCCGGTACGAATGATCAGCAGTTGCCCGGCGATCAGTATACGCACTTCAACCCGCCAAATTGAACCGCTCACCCACTCACCGACAGTCCCGTCTGCCCATCATCCTATCCCTCCGTTTCGAAATAAACACAGCGCATCCTGACACCATCATCATGATTCTCTGTTTCACCCGCAAACAAGGCGAACATATCCCCCAATATCCTCCCTTGCTCATTGAACCGATCAAAGTTATCCCTGTTCTCGAACTCACAACAAAACGAATTATTGAACGGTGAATACAACCCACAGCAACTACAAGACAACACGTCGATGGACTCGAACCCCGTTGGCAGGTCCACGCTCCTTGTTATCTGACAATCAGGCTTATTACATTCGGGTTAGAAAAAAACATCACTTTGCACGTATGAATTCTTCATCATGATTTTCCGTGCCGGTGAACCGAGATTGAAATCCCAGAGATATCAGTTGCGTCCGGGAGCCTACGCACTGTTACCGCGAAAAGATAAACTTCTCCTCACAGTACAGCTCATCAACCCTCCGGACATTCAATTGCCGGGCGGCGGCATTGACCCCGGCGAGCACCCAATCACCGCGCTTCGCCGTGAAGTCCTCGAAGAAACAGGATGGCGGATTTCAAAACCACGACGAATCGGTGCCTACAGGCGTTTTGTCTTCATGCCAGAATACGCACTTTGGGCTGAAAAAATCTGTCATATATTCATGGCACGACCGACCCGCAAGCTGTGTCCACCAATTGAACCTGATCATAGTATCATTTGGGTCGACCCATCAGAAGCCCAAGACATTCTGGGATGCACCGGTGATCGATTCTTCGTCCATCTGTTTCGCACGACCTCTCTGACACGCTTGTCAATTAAGCGCTGAAACGGACGCCTGACGGCGCACCATTCCCTATCCATTAGCGTGCCCACCGCACCCTCTTGATCAGGCGACGAGTGCTCTAAAATCCCAGAAACCAAAATAATCTGATTGCTCTAAATCTTTCTCGCCTAATGACATTAGGCAGACATACGCTCAACAGCGATGCAGTCGGTGAACCCCTCAGGCTTTAGTCCTTGCTAAACAAGCAGAGGTGAAGACAGGGAACAAGATGTTCTCTTGGGACGGTCTGCGGCGCCAACCCACCACAGATCCTGAGAAGAATCAGAAATTTATTACGGAAGGACTGCTGACTCGACCCGGATATCCAGCACGTTGCGGATGTCACGCCCGCAGGCGATTGCGACCAAATAGATCGGTTCCTTACGATCACGGTATTTTTCAGCATAGCCACGGCTCCGGATCTGGGTAAGGGCCGTCTCTAACGCATCTTTTGTCTTTTCGGCTGTGTCCACCAGCAGACTCTTGCCAAACCGGCGGGGCCGAGAGAGGAAGTAATGACGCCCATCCTCCACAAGCCGCCGGATGAGAGGAGTCTTGTCAACGTAGTAAAAATCTTCACTCCGGATTGTCTCGAAGTCCTGGATGCCAATGGGCAGACGATGACGGATCATACGTTATCCTTCACGGTTAATTGACCTTTTAGGAACGGCAAAATCGATTGTACGTTCATTGATACCAAGTAGCAACAAATAAACATTTGTAGTAATTGTTCAGCACCCTAACAGTTAATTTTTTTAGCCGAGTATCATTTATCCGTGCAACCAACTGTCGCGCGGAATGACGACGGGTCGTACAGGGACTCTCGGTTATCTCTGGACGTCTGTGACGAGCGCGGCCGACAGCGCATGCGGCGAACGACGAAGCGTGTCGAGCCTATTCCAGCCCTGTTTGCGTGCGGTCGCGAGCACCGTCCGGATGATGGTACGGTTGGTTGCACCGGATCGGCTGCGGAAGCGGCCGGAGATCTTCTGCTGCACCTTTTCGGGCCGCACGCCCTGTTCCGCGAGGTTATTGGTGGCCGGGACCCGGGGGTCCATTGTGACCATCAGCACCGAGTCCCGATGGTCCCGCAGGCGGAGGACGTGATTGTGTCCCAGGCGTCGTTTCCGGCGTCCGGTTGACACCAACGGCGGGAGCGCGTCGTGATACGCAATTCCCTCCGTCCCATGCCGATCATACGCGGTCCCGATCAAGTCGATGACATAAGGTGGCAACGGCGGACCGTCGGCCGGGTTGCAGCGGTGAATCGCGTCTCTTAACACGATCGCCAGGTCTGCGGC
>JAPORU010000199.1 GCA_026710045.1 Aestuariivita sp.
AATAGCCTCCGGCTCATTATACATCCCATCAAAGCTCAGCCGCACCACCGGATGGACGACGGACCAGTCCCAGTGATCCTGGATGTCCAGCCCGTTGAACAACTCTTCGCGCCCCTCAAACAAGGCCTTGAGTGTGCTCACCAGCAGGCTCTTGCCAAACCGGCGGGGCCGGGAGAGGAAGTAATGGCGGCCATCCTCCACAAGCCGCCGGATGAGAGGAGTCTTGTCGGCGTAATAGAAACCCTCACTCCGGATGGTCTCGAAGTCCTGGATGCCGATGGGCAGGTGTTGACGGGTCATGGGCTTATCTTATAATCAATCGGCATTTTGGAGATTCAGATAGTCTGTAATTTCTCTCAAAGGATGTTGAGTCGCACGGAATTTTTAACAAACACGAAATACATACTACCGCCCTAATCTACCATATACCATAAGCTAAGAAAGTCGAGCTCATCTTCGATTATTATAGCATCCTCGACTCGCTACGAATCATTCCAAAATTTAGGGACCGACAAAGTTAATCCGGTACTCTGAGAAATTCGCCTCACTCTTGTCGGAATCCTATTCATTAATCATTCAACAGCAAACCCCAAATATTGTTTGTTCTCAACTCTTCTTCCACCCATATTTTAGCAACGGCAGTCACGAATGAGATAAACGGACACTTCATATCTCATTCCTATGCAAAAGAATCAAATGACTATCGGTACACAGAAGGGATCAAACAGAAACCATCAATATCCAGCTTAAGAGACCAACAGCGGGTAGCCTTGACAATTTGGATAAATCTTGATAATCGGCGACACAACCGCAACCGGGCGTTCCGTAGGCGCCAAAATGACGAAAGAACCGTACAATGACTCAAATATCTCTCTCTTTTCCAGATGGTTCTGTACGGGAATATAACTCAGGGATTACGCCATCAGAAGTCGCAAAGAGCATTGCCAAATCACTCAGCAAAAAAGCAATCAGCGCAACTGTGAACTCCCAACATTGGGACCTGTCCTGGCCAATTTCTGAGGATGCAAAGATCACGCTGCATACGATGAAAGATGACATTCAGGCCAATGAGTTGGTTCGACACGACCTTGCCCACATCATGGCACGAGCGGTGCAGGAAATCTGGCCCGAGACCAAAGTTACCATTGGACCCGTCATTGAGAACGGTTGGTATTACGACTTTGACCGCGATGACCCGTTTTCTCCCGAGGATCTCGGCCTCATCGAAACCAAAATGAAGTCCATCATTAATGCGTGTGACGAGGTGACCACTGAAGTTTGGGATCGTTCGCGCGCACTCGATTACTACCGGCAAACCAATGAGCCGTATAAAGTTGAACTCGTAGAGGCAATTCCTGAGAGCGAACCAATCCGAATGTATTGGCACGGGACATGGCAAGACCTATGTCGAGGACCACATCTTCAGCACACAGGACAGGTTCCAGCCGACGCATTCAAGCTCATGTCAATTGCCGGCGCATTTTGGCGTGGCGATTCAAATCGCGCGATGCTGCAGCGAATTTACGGGGTCGCCTTTACCTCAAAAGATAAGCTCAAAGCCTATCTCCATATGCGCGACGAGGCGGCCAAACGGGATCATCGCAAAATCGGTCGGGAAATGAACCTCTATCACATGCAAGCTGAAGCTCCCGGCCAAGTATTTTGGCACCCGAATGGTTGGACCATCTATACAACTTTGCAAGATTATATGCGGCGCAAACAACGGGCCGGTGGTTATGTTGAAGTGAATACTCCTCAAGTGGTGGAGCGAAAACTCTGGGAACAATCTGGCCACTGGGAGAAGTACCAAGAGCATATGTTTATCGTTGAAGTAGAGGAAGAACACGCACAAGAAAAAGCCATTAATGCGCTCAAACCTATGAACTGTCCGTGTCATGTTGAGATATTCAAACACGGTTTAAAATCATACCGCGACCTACCATTTCGCATCGCCGAATTTGGATCATGCAACCGTTACGAACCGTCGGGCGCGCTTCACGGCCTCATGCGCGTACGCGGATTTACACAAGACGATGCCCATATTTTTGTTACAGAAGATCAAATTGAGCAAGAATGTGTCCGCTTTATTGAATTCTTAACCGACGTCTATAATGACCTTGGCTTCCCCACTTACACAATTAGGTTTGCTGATCGCCCCGACATACGCGTCGGAAACGACGATACCTGGGACCGCGCTGAAAAAGCGCTGCTCGACGCAACGAAAAAAATTACCGACAATGTTGAACTCAACCAAGGTGATGGCGCTTTTTACGGACCCAAATTGGAATTTGTGTTAACAGACGCGATCGGTCGTGACTGGCAATGCGGCACATTCCAAGTTGATTTTGTCCTACCAGAAAGACTCGACGCTTCTTATATCGGGGCGGATGGCGCCCGGCACCGACCGATCATGCTGCACCGCGCAGCACTAGGATCTTTTGAACGATTTATTGGCATCTTGATCGAAGAACACGCAGGTAAATTACCATTCTGGCTTGCTCCGATACAGGTTGTCGTTGCGTCCATCATTTCTGACACCATCGACTACGTTCATGAGACGGTCGAACAGTTGCGCCGTGCTGGAGTGCGTGCGGAAGCGGATATCCGCAATGAAAAAATTAATTTCAAGGTGCGTGAACATTCCGTAAACAAGGTTCCCATCATACTGGCCATTGGAATGCGCGAAGTTAAAGATCAAACGGTAACAATTCGCAGGCTGGGAGCAAAACAGACCCGGATTCAGGACCGGGAAACCGTAACAAGAGAACTGTCACAAGAAGCAACACCACCGGATCTCTGCACTCATCCTTAAAGACGTACCCCATGTTTCGTTAACCCAACCCAATATCAGCTTGAAACCCTTGCAAGAGACTATGAAGCCATTCGGATAATCTTCTTGCATATGGCTTAACTTTGTCGTGAAACACACTGTTGTGACTTACACCTTCCCTATTGAAAAGTTACGAGCACATCCGTTAAGTTACCGGAACGTGCAACTTAACGGTTCCACCAACGAAACTAAGGAAAAAAGAACAATGTCAAACACCCTAAAGACTCTCACGGTCGCAAGCGCAGTGGCCGCTGCTCTTGTCGGACAAACCACAATCGCAAACGCGCAGACAAAGGAAAAATGTTACGGCGTTTCTCTCGCAGGCAAGAATGATTGTGCTGCAGGACCGGGCACAACCTGTGCCGGTACCTCTACCGTTGACTACCAGGGCAACGCTTGGACACTTGTTCCCACGGGAACCTGTACCACAATGGAACTTCCCGCAATGGCGGACGGCACCCCACGTCAAGGGTCTTTAGAAGAACTTGACCGCGACTTACCAAGCTAGATCCAATCCAAGCGCAAAAAACAAAACTGGGCACTCAAAGTTCTGATGCTAAAGCCAATAATCCTTGGGTGCCCAGTTCATCACACACACATAGCACAACATGCTTGACTGTTATCCCAAGAGAAATCAGCTTCCGGCCGCGCCCGGTGTTGGCTATAAACCCGTACACTTTTCGGAAATCATAAAAAGCGACAGCCCCGTAGAGTGGCTGGAAATCCATGCCGAAAATTATATGGGTGACGGTGGACGCCCCTTGGCGCAGATCCGAACGTTGTCCGAACGTTATAAAATATCCATTCATGGTGTCGCTTTGTCCATCGGCGGTGAGGACCCGCTCGACACAGAGCATTTGTCGCGCCTCAAGAAATTGCTTGAGTGGATTAAACCATCCTCGTTTTCGGAACATTTGGCATGGTCTACACATGGTTTGGAGTACATCAATGATCTCCTGCCTCTTCCATATACAAACACAACACTTGATCGTATCGTAGGCCATATCAATCAAGTTCAGGAGACTCTCGGTTACCAGATGTTGCTGGAAAACCCTTCAACATACCTTGCATTTGAGGAAAGTGATTGGGCCGAGACAGAGTTTCTCGCAGAAATCGGCAGACGCAGCGGTTGCGGTCTTCTTCTCGATTTGAACAATGTCTTTGTCTCGGCAACCAATATGGGATTCCTCTGTGACGATTATCTTGATGACTTTCCGCTCGATTATGTCGGCGAAATTCATCTCGCAGGATATGAGGAAGATCAAGATGATCACGGACAGACGCTTCTCATCGATAGCCATAAATGCCCAGTGGCCGATACGGTCTGGCGGTTGCTTGACAAGACCCTCGAAAAAACAGGCCCAAAGCCTGTATTGGTTGAATGGGACAATGACGTTCCCGCCTGGTCGGTTCTGGCAGCTGAAGCCCGTCGTGCGGCGCACGCTTTATCAGTCGTGACGGTATGATCGTATCACAACAAGATTTCTATGATGGATTGCTTAACGGCTCATCGGCCATTCCGAATGGTTTAGTCGATAATCTTGGTCAACCAGCAGGCGACCGTTACAATGTCTATCGGAACAATATCGCCGCCTCATTAATTGAGGCCCTTAAGGAAGGATTTCCTGTTGTTCAAACCCTTCTCGGCACAGAGAATATGAATGGACTGGCAAATCTCTATTTTCGAAAACATCCTCCGACGTCCCGTTTGATGGTTCATTTTGGCCACGATTTCCCAGATTTCCTAAGCCAAATGCCGGAACTGTCCCACTTGGGCTATTTGCCAGATGTCGCCCGGATGGAACTTGAAATGAGACGTTCCTATCACGCACGTGACTCCAGGCCGATGGACACTCAGGAACTTGAGACATTAACACCCGAACAGCTTTTTTCTTCGGCAATCGAACTGGCACCGTCGTTGAGTCTTATTCGATCATCATGGCCACTCTACTCGATCTGGCGCTTCAACACGGAAGATAACGCACCAAAGCCAGAGGCAATCGCCGAAGATGTGCTTATTTTACGCAAGGAGTATGATCCCGAGCCCCTGTTCGTTTCACCGGAAGGTGCTGACTTCATTACTGCACTACGAGAAGGCAAAACGATTGGCCAATCTTACGAAACCGCACTGTTAAGATCCTCGACATTTGATCTGACGTCGACTTTTGGGATGTTACTAGCGGGTGACGCCATCATTTCTTTGAACCAGAAAGGCCACTTCCATGAATCGGCTCATTTCACTGCATAATTCGTTCTTTAATTCACTGACACGCGGTAGTGACATACTGCTACCAACCTTGGCAAGAATCACATTTGCTTCGATATTCTTGATTTACTATTGGAACTCTGCCGGACTAAAGATTGATGGTTCCATTTTTACGCCATCCGCGGGAGCATTTGCTCAGATTTTTCCGAAGGCTGCGGAAGAAGCTCTCTACGACATCACACAATTAACCGTATTTCAAAAACTGGTTATATTTTCCGGGACAGTTGCGGAATATGCTCTACCGGCTCTCTTGATCGTCGGCCTCCTAACGCGACTTGCGGCACTCGGCACTTTTGGATTTATCATCATCCAAACTGCCGTTGACGTAAACGGTCACAATGTGCCGTTAGGAGCGCTCTTTAACCCGAGCATTGATTTAATTGACGAACGCACATTATGGATTTTCTTGATGTTGGTCTTGATCTTCAAAGGTGCGGGACCCCTATCGATTGATCGAATACTAAAATTGACATGATGCAGCGCTTCAATTCACTGCATCTCCCCATATGACTTACTCACTTCACAGTCGCGCGTTACACTCTCGACACGCTACTGTTGAACGACATTGCATTCCGCCTACCTGAGACGTTCCACGTGTCAATCCAGAGCCGGAGTACGGGTCCATCATTCCGTTTCGGACGGGCCCTCATCCTTCATCGAGTACAGTCAACAGTGCCCTTCATGATTCACCCAATACATCTTATAACAGCTGCAATTCGACTCACGACTCACCAAACACGGACATGAATTCCCGCCATTCCCGCCTACTCAAACCAGAGGTATCTTGATCAACCTTCTCACCATTGAGCATCCGGCGCAACACTTCAACCATCTGAGCGGAAAGCGACACAGCGTCCAATTGATAATCCTCAAACGCCTTATAGGCAAAGGGGACCCAAGCAGCCACTATGTTGCATAATCCTTGCGCATAGACCCTAATCTCATACTGAGCATGTTCATCAGCTCTCAGCTTGAGAAAATGAAACAGGTTGTGCAGATCCACTTTCCAGTACCACTGTGTATATACATTGGCCGGAAGGTTCATCCGTGCCAACTCTCGTGCCAACCCTTGCTGTCCATCTTGCGAAATCATCGCCTCATAATTGTCGTAACAGCGTGTGGAATCCGCTTTCAAGATTGCCAACACCCGAGCCGCCTCATCACCATCCAATAAGCCTCCACGTCCTTGGCTGTTCACGTTGGACTGGGCATGAATCTGATCGGGTTCCGGAATATAGAATTCGCGATCCAATATTGAATAACGTGCAGAATATTCATTTACGTTCGCGGTCCGATGGCGAATCCACTGCCGTGCCACGAACACAGGTAACTTGACGTGTAACTTTATCTCACACATCTCAAACGGGGTCGAATGACTGTGCCGCATCAAGTAACGGATCAATCCCTCATCACTTTGAACGCTCTTCGTCCCTTTACCATATGATACACGCGCGGCCTGTGTGATCGCGGCGTCATTACCCATATAATCAATAACGCGGATAAACCCGTGATCAAGGACAGGCTTGGCAACATAAAGATGTTCTTCCAATCCCTCAGCTATCGACCGTAACGTTCGATTACTGCTAGCACGCTCATGGTTGATCGCGTTCACTTGTTCTCTTGATAAACTCACAGTTCGTCCTCCATGTCGCCGCGCTCTTCTTTCATACGTAACCTCTCCTTACACCGATAAAGTCCGGTTACAAAGAAACGTACTCATTCATCCTGATAAAATAGAATGAATCGTGCGACCCCTTCAATTTATCAATCAAACAAAGCTCTAAACCATACATTTAATGATGAATGTCCTGTGTGTCTCATCAAAGATCATATACCCGCCCGTAATCACTCTGGCATCACTTCATTCATTGATGACACCGAAGAGATCATCGATTTCTTCGTATGAACCGTAGAATATACTTGATGTTAAGAGCAACCAAAGTTAATTTTCAGGCGCTTCATACAACAGATCCGATAGCCGGCCAACCTGTGAGAGAAAAATGACGATACGTTACCTCCATACAATGGTCCGCGTTTTAAAGCTCGATGATACGATCGCTTTTTTTAAACTTTTAGGGCTCAAAGAAACGCGCCGCTGGGAGAACAATGCAGGTCGATTCACGCTCGTATTTATGGCTCCACCTGGACAAGAGAATTGTCCGGTTGAGCTAACCTACAATTGGGACGGCGACGGCGCTCTACCTTCGGACAGTCGGCATTTTGGGCACCTCGCTTACAGCGTCGACAACATTTACGAGATATGCCAGAAATTACAGGACAATGGAATCATCATTCATCGTCCACCGCGGGACGGACGTATGGCATTTGTTCGATCCCCGGACAATATCTCAATTGAACTGCTGCAAAATGGCGATGCACTCAAACCAGCCGAACCTTGGTTAAGTATGGAAAATACCGGTCATTGGTAACATAGTCGGCGCAAGAGGCGGATTTTGCCCTTTTGCCCATGAAACGAAAATGACTTAACCATGACAAGTGCTTGAAATTTGATGAATCATTCCTTCATAGCGTTCCGGAACCTTGACCTGTCTCGTCAACCACCCCAATATATCGTGATCGCTCTCAAGCAGCAGTTCATCATACAACAGCTGTTGTTCCTCGTTCATCGTCTCCAACTGACTCTCAGCAAAAGAGCCCAAAAGCAGATCAAGTTCCTTGATGCCACGCCGCATTGATCGCATCTTCAATCTCTTGACTCGCACTTCGAGGGCCTCCGTCACACGTCAATTCCACCTGTCAACTGTACCAAACGTGCCTCAAGTAAAGCGGCTTTCTCTTCCGCGGCCGTCAAGTCATGCCGTAAATCCCGCAACTCACCGAGTACATCTTTCAGTTCAGCAGGCGTCGGAACAGTTGCCAGTGGCACATCCATCCCGTCGCCTTCACCATTCAACAACCACATTATGGATACATTTAAAACACCCGCCATCATCGACAACTTGTTTGCCCGAGGGTCGGCTCGGTCTTCTTCCCAAGACGCCAACGTATCTTTGCGCACACCCAATCTCCGAGCAAGTGCCGACCGAGTCATATTTGCCGCTTCACGTGCGCCCGCAATTCGGTCCCCAAAGGTTGCCATTTCTGGACCATACCAATCACCTGCTGCCCTTTGCATAAATCCTCTCCAAAATCAAAACCATAATTTGCAAAATTCTCGATATCTACATATGGTCAATTCGTCATAAGTGCAAATTGAACTCAAAATGCAAATTCTATCCGACACGGTCAATCGCGTTAAGCCCTCCCCAACGATCATGATCACGGACTTGGCTCGAAAAATGTCGTTATCTGGCCAAGACGTGATCTCACTGAGTGCCGGCGAACCCGATTTTGACACACCTCAAAACATTAAAGATCGTGCCATCCGGGCGATTAAGGACGGTCAAACCAAATACACGACCGTTGATGGCATAACGGAACTTAAGTCAGCAATTTGTAAGAAATTCTCTAACAACAATAACTTAAATTACACACCAGACCAGATCTCTGTATCAACCGGTGGGAAACAAATCCTCTTCAACGCTCTCATTGCATCGTTAAACACACAGGATGAGGTCATCATCCCGGCACCCTACTGGGTCAGTTATCCAGACATGGTGCGCTTAGCTGGAGGAACACCCGTGATTGTCGAGACCTCTGCCGAATCAGGATTTAAACTGACACCATCAAGACTCATGTCGGCCATTACAGCGCATACCAAATGGCTCATCATGAATTCACCGGCAAATCCGACCGGATCGGGGTATACACGATCAGAGATAAAGGCACTTACCGAGGTATTGTTACGCCATCCATCCATTTGGATAATGAGCGACGACATTTACGAAAGGATTGTCTTTGATGACTTCCGCTTCTGCACCATAGCCGAAGTTGAACCGGCCCTTCATGACCGCACCCTCACATGCAATGGTCTCTCAAAGGCATACGCAATGACCGGCTGGCGTCTCGGTTTTGCCGGTGCTCCCAAACCTCTCATTGATGCCATGCGAAAAATTCAATCGCAGTCCACATCCAATCCATGTTCCATTACCCAATGGGCCGCCGTTGAAGCACTCAACGGACCTCAAGAATTCATTGACACGCATAACAAAATCTTCAAGCGACGCCGCGACTTCGTAACGACGACTCTAAACTCCATCAACGGACTGCATTGTCGTGTTCCAGAAGGAGCCTTTTATCTGTATATCTCCATTGCTGAACTTATCGGAAAGAAAACACCGAGAGGCACCGTCATCGTAGATGACGAGAGCTTTTCCAAAGCTCTTCTCGAAGAAACGGCCGTGGCCGTCGTACCTGGTGCTGCATTTGGGCTCTCACCGTATATTCGCATCAGCTATGCCTGTGCCGACATCAAGCTTTCCCAAGCCTGTGAACGCATACAAGACTTTGTTCATAACCTGTGTTGAGACAGACAATCGATCAGTCAGCCCGCTACGTTACCACGCCTCCTCACGAGAAACAGTCCACATCCTTGATTTTGACATTGTCAAACACTTTACTCGACATAGATTGCGATCCATGACGTATTACGTTTCAATCTATTCGGACTATTCGGATTACACACGCACGGGTGTGGCAGTTGATGGACCGAAGATCAATTTAATACCGCGTCCCCAGAAACGAAACATCAACAAGACCCCGGCAAACGCAAGTCCGAGGACCAATCCCAGCCAAACACCAATTCCTCCCATATCAACTACAAAGCCAAGAACGTAACTCGATGGTATGCCGACAATAACATAGCTTAGGGCCGCTATAAACATTGGACCACGCGTATCTTGAATGCCGCGCAGGAGACCCAACGCCAATACTTGAGCGCCATCAACGAGCTGAAACAACGCCGCAACAGCAAGCAAACCAATCCCCAATAAAACGATCTCTTCACGTGCAGGTTCGTAACTTTCCAAAAAGGCCGCAATGAGAGTTTCCGGGATTATCAGAAAGACCAAAATTGTAACGAGTGCCACCGCCAGCGATAACCCGATGACAGCAGTCGCCGCTCGAACCGCAAAGGCTTTGTCTTGTTGTGCAAAAGCTTGAGCAACGCGTATCGTGGCCACATTCGATAATCCCATATGAACCATAAAGGCCGCCGTCGCCAACTGCACCGCAATTCCATGAGCCGCAAGAGGAATAGTGCCCAACCATCCCATCATCATCGCGGATGCCGCAAACAAGCTCACCTCGCTCAAATGTGTTAAGCCAATTGGAAAACCAAGACGAAGTACTCGAACGAGCATATCCCATTCCAGACGCCAAATGCGCCTAAAAAGCGAATGTTGAGGAAGCACGTGTACAGAATACAATCCCATCCCCACCATCGCCACAGCTTGCGTCATCACCGACGTGATCGCCGCACCGCTTAAACCAAGTTCGGGCGCACCCCAATGTCCGAATATCAGCGCGTAATTTCCAACTGCATTAACGACAGCTGAAAGAACCGTCATCCACAAGACAACATTTGTCCTCTCAAGTGCGGCGAGATAACTCCTGAGCACCATCATATTTAATGCTGGAAAAAGTCCCCAGCCGGCGATGCGCAGATATTCCTGTGCATCGCCGGCAAGTTCCGGCGCCTGGCCGAAAACAAGAAGAACCGATTTTGACCACCACATAAGCGGCATTGATACCGCAGAAAACATCATTGAGAGCCAGAGGCCCATCCGTGTGCAACGCCGCACATTGGTCTCATCATCATCCGAATGAAAAGCCGCAACCATCGGCATAACGGCCCATGCAAATCCCGCACCCATCAAAAAAAGAATGTAGAAATACGTACCGGCTAACGTAATCGCCGCGAGCGCTTCGACCGAGTACCATCCAAGCATTACGGTATCGGTTAAGCCAATCGCAAACTGAGCAAGATAGCCACCAATCAAAGGGAGCCCCAAGACAAGACTGGCTCTGACATGGCTTTGATACGTCATCGGAAATTCAAGCCTTTAACGAAATACATTGTAAACCACGGAACCTGAACAATACGTAAACTGACGTTAACACATCCGTATCATCCCTATGGAAAATAAGGGAATCATTCCTTCTCGATATCTATCACCCTTACAGACAGATTCGTCTACGATCATAAAAAGACAGCCGTCATTTCGAATTACGCTCATACAACGCATCACATCGTCTTCGGACAAAACCGAAGCAAAGAGGTAAGGCCTCCTCAATGAACACCAAAAAAGCCATTGGAAGTGAACAACACGCTCACCGGTCCAAAAAAGATATTCAATGATGTCCGAACTAAAGGCCCATAACCCCTTGAATCTAAACCACATCACATGCGGTCTCAAACCATGTTCGAATCCCCGTTCACGTTTGTGTTCGACTGCAAAGAACGGGTCGGAATTTGATCTGCAGATTGGCTCATATTGTGAACCTGGCCAACAAGCAATGGGTCTGGTTGGGAAACAACATCCCAATCCTTGTCCGGATAATCAAGTGTCATGAGAAAGTGCTTCATACAATTGAGACGTGCTCGTTTCTTGTCATCTGACTTTATAACGGTCCATGGAGCGTCCGCAGTATCTGTATAGAAAAACATCGCCTCCTTTGCCTCGGTAT
This sequence comes from Aestuariivita sp., assembly GCA_026710045.1. Classification (GTDB taxonomy): domain Bacteria; phylum Pseudomonadota; class Alphaproteobacteria; order Rhodobacterales; family Rhodobacteraceae; genus JAPORY01. Next base: position 11,685 of record JAPORU010000199.1, read on the forward strand.
AGTCATCCCACTTCGTGAGCGATGCTTTGTCAATCGGACTGAGCTTCCATTGTTTAAGAGGATCCTGCTCACGATCCTTAAATCGTCTCTGCTGTTCAGATTGTGAAACAGAAAACCAGTATTTAAAAAGATGAATGCCCGACCGAACCAGCATACGCTCCAGATCCGGCGCCTGGCGCATAAACTCGAGATACTCTCTCGGCGCACAGAAGGACATCACCCGTTCAACCCCAGCCCGATTGTACCAGCTGCGGTCAAAGAGAACAATTTCTCCAGCAGTCGGAAGATGCTCAACGTAACGCTGAAAATACCATTGTCCTTGCTCTTTCTCAGTCGGTTTACTAAGCGCTACAACACGTGCACTCCGAGGATTAAGATGTTCCGTGAACCGCTTAATTGTACCGCCCTTCCCGGCCGCGTCACGTCCTTCAAAGAGCAAAACAAACTTGTTGCCTGTCTTCATGGCCCAATGCTGAACTTTTAGGAGTTCAACTTGCAGCAAGGCTTTCTCGGCTTCATAAGCTTGTCGTGCTAACGGCTTGCGATACGGATACGTTCCGCCCTCAAAAGCTCGACGAACCTCCTCTGGAGTTGACGTTGACCGAGGCACACGTGATCCACTGGACACCGATACAGAATCTCTTTGTGATGTCATCTTGAACTCCCAAATGTTGGCCCTTTTTTGGAACGGACCAGCAAAATTTTGTAATCAGGTTTAGGTCAATTATGAAAATACGCAAGGGCTATCATGTACCGACAAGTGTGCTTAATATTCGAATGACCCTTTCCAATCTCACTCGATCTGTGATGAATCTAAGAACGTCTTGCAGTCCTTTCATGAATGTCGACTTATCTCTTCCGTTCGCTCTTTCCAGATACTGATAGAAAAATACCAGTATAACGCATCACATTCGTTCCGGGATAAGTCGCGATTGGTTGAATCAATAAGCCCTTCGAAAGAAATTATCCTATCCCAGTCAGCCCGCATTCTTCAACTTGTCCTTTGGCGACCAATGACTTATCAACACGTCATTTACGTCCACTCCTTCGATAATGATGAATGCAATGGCTACTCCCGACTTGCTGACGGCTCTACGCGACACAAACCCGATTGTTCACTGCATCACAAATTATGTCTCAATGAATATCGCCGCAAATGTGATCCTGGCCGCGGGCGCATCGCCTGCGATGGTCCACGCTCACGAAGAAATCGAAGACTTCACACCACTCTGCAATGCGGTCTCAATCAATATTGGAACATTGTCTGTCCCATGGTTGGCGAGCATGACAACCGCTGCCCAAGTCGCCAACAATCATGATATTCCGTGGATATTGGACCCGGTTGCCCACTTTATTTCGCAATTTCGCAGACAGGCGGCTCAAGACTTGCTCAACCTGCGTCCTACGGTCGTGCGCGGAAACGCCTCCGAGATCCTGGCCCTTGCCGGTGAACAGGGAGCTGGCAAAGGAGCTGACGCCGGCGATCCCGTCGAAGCCGCACACACCGCTGGACAATCTTTGGCGCGGCAATACGACATGGTTGTCGCAATCACAGGACCTACCGATTATGTTACCGACGGCAGCAAGGAAATACACATATCCGGTGGCTCGGAGATAATGCCGCGTGTCACTGCACTCGGATGTGCTCTCAGTGCTCTGATCGCCGCCTATACCGCAATCGGTCCACGCCTCGACGCCACCGTCACCGCCCTCGCACACTTCAAGACAGCAGGGACTCTCGCGGGACAGAAAGCCAACGGACCTGGCAGTTTTGAGAGTCACTTCCTGGACGCCTTGTCTACTCTCAAGGACGACAACCTGACAGGCGTCATTGCGTAAAATAGTATGGCGACAAGGCCACACCCTGTCATACGAACTGCTCGCAAAATCGATCCGTCTGCACATAGGAGCGACCAAAACCATGACATTGTGGCTGTGAACGACCGGTACCAATTGAATCTCATTACAGATGGTCCTCTCTGTGAGAAATTTGGCTTAGTGGAAACTGTCAAGGAAGCGGTACGAGGCGGCGTGACCCTGATTCAAATTCGTGCAAAACACGCCACCACAACAGAACGCATCAAGATCGCTCGCGATATCAAGAATGCCCTGGTTGGTACGAACGTGCCCATCATTATGAACGATGATGTGATCGCAGCCGTTGAAGCCGATATCGATGGCGCACACATCGGTCAAACCGACATGTCTCCAAGACGTGCCCGCACATTTTTGGGTCCAAAGCGGATATTGGGCTTATCCTGCGAGACCGCTCAACATGTTCGCGCCGTTGACCCACAGCTTATAAACTATCTTGGACTGGGCCCCGTTTTCGGGACCGACACGAAACCGGACCACGCAGAACCTATCGGCTTCGCAGGATTAGCAAAACTTGTTCGTCTTACATGCCTGCCCACTCTCGCCATTGGTGGACTGACGGCGGCCCATGTTGCAGACATTAAAACCGCTGGGGCCGATGGACTGGCCGTCATTTCCGCAATCTGTGGTACACCCGACCCGTACGCCGCTGCACAAGAATTCTATGCCCCTGATAATGTCACGAGCAAGAGCCGTCATCCTCGACCATAAAGAATATAAAATTGGTTTATTGCCCACAGCCACACAACCGGCATAAGGAATGTCTTAACATCTCGATTACTCTCTTCTGAACTGCTTACGACACAATTTCCATACCAGATGATTGAGCAGTACCCATGCGAGAGCGACGTTAAAACATAATGACGTTACCTACGCGATACCGACAGACCGCACTCGAATTTAACACTCAACCTTGAAGACGGAGACTCTTTATCGTGGCCCACTATGCTTTGATAATGCTGTTGGCCGGAATCGGCATACCAATATTGGCCGCACTCAATTCAGCGCTTGGAAAATTTCTGACATCACCGGCAACAGCGGCCGCCATAACGTTTCTTATTGCTTGCCTGACATGTTTAACGGCCATGACCACAACCGGATCACCACAACTCAACACAATTTTAAACGCACCAAAACTCTATTTTGCCGCTGGCCTCTTTGTGGCATTCTATGTGTTGTCAATCACCTATATCGCTCCACAATTTGGTGTCGGAAATGCGATCTTCTTTGTTCTTCTTGGGCAACTCATTAGTGCCGCGGTGATTGATCACTTCGGCCTTTTTGGAGCGCAAATCCATCCATTCGATATAAAGCGAGCAAGCGGCATCCTTCTAATGGCCCTCGGCGTCTGGGTTGCAAAGCAGGCCTGACATCACGATACTGTACTCACCTACACCGGATTGAAACAACACATCAGTACATGTTATCTTTTCCTGCCGAACTCTTTAGGTACAGGACGTTCCTCACGACCCGATCCAAGAGTGATTACGCCCATACTCGGCTCGAGTGACGCTGTTGCGCTGAGAAGTGATTTCTGATCCTGCATAGACAACCTACCAACTTTTTTACCAGGGCAGAGGAATCGAGCCACGTGAATGTTGATGCGCTTTGGCAGGAGGGATGGATTATCGCAGGGCATGCGATTGCCGCCGTAATCGCATTCGGTTTCGGGACTCTTCAACTCGCCATGCCCAAGGGCACGTCTGCCCATCGGGGCATCGGCTATTTCTGGATCGGTTTGATGGCTGTTGTTGCAACCAGCGGTTTCTTTATCCATGAACTGCGCGTTATTGGTCCGTTTAGTCCAATCCATCTTCTCTCCATTCTGGTTCTTGTTTCACTATTTTTTGCTATCCGCTCGGCCCGATCTGGGAACATTCACGCTCACAGTTCCGCGATGAAGTCGCTCTATTTTCTGGCACTGATCCTAACTGGTCTGTTCACACTCTGGCCGGGACGGGTAATGCATACTGTTATTTTTGGTGGTTAAGCTCAGCGAAACGCGGTACCCAAATTTGGCAGAGCACAATCTTTAAGGCTGGCAGTCACGGTGCAGAACAAGGCAGAATGATCATTCCGACTCTGTCTATTCATACGTCACTGCAACACGGATCATTGTAAGTTTGTCATCGTGAATCATATTGTAACGCAACATGATTTTGAGAATTCACATAAAACGGTTACAAATCCTCTATGGTGAACAACTTTAATCCTACCATTTGAATGAAGAAAACACTGATGATCTATCAATCTCGCCTATCCAACCCACCCGTGTCGCTCTGAATACAAAAAACCGTGAGGGGAAGAGCAGGCACAAGGCCTTTAAAGACCTGCAGACAGACGAACGTTAAAATGGGTGATGATATGTTCTTTCATTTGAGCAAATATGACAAAACCAACGATACGTGCACCGCATGATTGATTTCAGTAAATTTTGCTCCTCTTTATTGCATCTCGAAAAACAGTACGAACATCATCTGACGCTTAGTGCTGCTGACCCTCATTTAGTACGAGAGGGCATCGCCGAATCGGTCATCCAACGCTTCGAAACATGTTACGATTGCTTATGGAAAGTGTTAAAACGATATTTGAGGGAAGAGTTGGGAGTTGCCGATCTGCCAAACAGCCCCAAGCCAATTTTTCGTATCGCAAACGAGAGCAGATTGCTGCCATCGCACATTGAGCGCTGGTTACTCTATGCAGATGCGCGCACAAATACCTCGCACGACTACGATGGGGACAAGACCAAGCTGTGTCTGAACCTCGTACCTGACTTCATCACGGATTCCATCAGCCTTTATCAGAAGATGAGTGGCAACTCATGGGATTGAAACAGGCCATCGACATTACGTGCACACAGCGAAAAATATTAGTTTCGTTACTTTCTCAGCATCTCCCGAACACAGATGCGTGGATTTACGGGTCCCGCGTCAGCGGAACGTCCCGTCCGCAATCCGACTTGGACATTGTGGTCTTTTCGTCGCCACAACAGTCACAAGATGTTTCAATACTACGCGAGGCTTTTGAAGACAGTAATCTTCCGTTTCGAGTGGACCTGTTCGTCTGGGACGACATTCCAGAAAATTTTCTTGCGCAAATCAAAAGAAAACATAGCCTGGGCGTTTGCGGTTGCATTAGCCGATATACCTTCGACTTGGGCAAAGCCTACTTTTGGTGAATTACTGGCAGAAGCGTCTTTTGCGCTCTTGTTAGCGTCTTCTGCATTTTTCTTAGCGGTTTCTGCGGCAGTTTCAACCGTACCTAATGACGAAATTTGGTTATCGTCTGCATCTGGATCCGGATCTACGCATTCAGTTCCGGCAGTATTTGCCACTTGTGGGGGATCACAAGACAATCCGCTGCTGCTCGACCCACCACACCCGGCGAGTGCCAGTCCTCCTGCCAGCAACAAAACATGCGGCAGATATTTAACATGCGCTATCATTAGATAGTGGATCTTATTTTCCCTTTTTGAACAACTTCCATCGGTGGATAGAACAAACCTAAAACTGTCTGATAGAAGCAAGATGGCGCACCCTTCACAGGCGCCGGCCTTCGGGGTCTGTGAGAACCGTCTTTGTAGGCCTACCTGCAATTCCGCCTACTCAGATTGTTCCGCCAATGGTTTCAGGGCATCGCGGTCGTGCCTCAAGCTTCAAGGGTCTCTGGCGGAAAAAGTTACTCCATCCCTGAGGCAAGGCCGCATTTTTTCCTGTTTTCGACCCCTTTGACTTAGGAGATCGAAAATCAGTCGCGCATATTTGATGATTTAATCCACAAAGAGATAATTCTGAATACAGATGCCGGTATACTCAACCGGGCCAACCCAACACGCGCTATCGGAGCGGGAACGTCATTTTTTCTGGAATCCAATTGAAAGGGACTTAATCCACAAGTCCTCGACCTCTCAGGAGGGCCCCTGGACCCGGCAAAAAGCCTCGAAAGGCGATATAAAGATCATCCGCATCCCGCGAGCCGCCGGTTGACAGAATATAACGCTCGAGCAATTTCGCGTACATCGGATCAAAGGGATCGCCTGTTTCCATAAAGGCTGCAAAGGCATCCGCATCCAGAACTTCAGACCACAGATAACTGTAGTACCCTGATGAGTAACCATCACCGGAGAACACATGCGCAAAATGCGGTGTCGCATGCCGCATACCAATCGCAGACGGCATGCCAATACGAGCCAACGTATGATTCTGCGCTTCGATCAGATCAGGCGGTGCCGGACCATCGTGAAAATCCAGATCAACCAGGGCCGACGCGAGATACTCGACCGTTTGAAACCCCATATCGAATTGAGCAGAATCATGCACCTTCTTCCGTAAATCCTGCGGCATAGGTTGTCCTGTAACAGCATGAACCGCAAATTTTGCCAGAACGTCCGGAACCAATAACCAATGTTCAAACAACTGGCTTGGCAATTCGACAAAATCACGCGCAACAGCCGTACCGGAAATACTCGCGTAGGTGACATCAGACAAAAGCCGATGCAGAGCATGCCCAAACTCATGAAACAGAGTTTTGGCATCGTCCATACTCAAGAGGACTGGCTCACCCTTTGCAAAATTACAGATATTAATGACAATGGGAGTTTGAGTCTGAGGGAACTTTGCCTGAGATCTCAATGCACTGCACCAAGCCCCCGAACGTTTTGAGTCACGTGCAAAATAATCTCCTATAAACAGACCGATATGGTCTCCGTTTCGCCGAACATCCCATGCGCGACAGTCTGGGTGATAAAGCGCAACATTCACAGGGCGGAATTCCAAGCCGAACAATCGTCCCGCGCAATAAAAAGCTGCTTGGATCATGCGATTGATTTCCAGGTAAGGCTGGAGAGCAGCTTGATCAATGTCATGGAGTTCTTTGCGGCGTTTTTCGGTGTAGTAATACCAGTCCCACGGCTGCAGAGGTCCGTTGACGCCATCGGCCTGCATCAGTACGCACAAGTGCTCAGCATCCATAAGGGCTCTTTCACGCGCGGGTTTCCAAACGGCCATCAAGAGATCACGCACTGCCTCAGGAGTACGCACCATTTCAGTTTCCAATTTATATTCAGAAAAACTCTCGTAACCCAGTAACTTGGCACGCTCTTCGCGCAATGCGAGAATGTCCTGAGCAACGTGGCAATTGTCGGACCGACTGTCATGTCGTCCGCGCGACGTCCATGCTTTGTACGCTGCCTTTCTCAAGTCGCGACGTGACGAATACTGTAGAAATGGAACGATCAATGAACGCGACGATGTGACAACGGGCTGATCGAGGCCCTTCTGCCGGCCTGCCATGAGGGCGGCTTCAACGACAAAGTCCGGTAAATCATCAAGATCATCGGCCGTAAGCACCATATGCCAGTTCCGCTCATCCGAAAGAATCGTCTGAGAAAATTCCGTACCGAGTTTTGCAAGCTGCGATAGGATATCTTTCATCCGCTGTCCCTGAGCCACGGCCAATCCAGCCCCAGCCCGAACAAAATTGCGATGCCACAACATCAAGATACGCTGCTGCTCATCCGTGAGAGACACATTTTCACGCTGCTTCCACACGATCTTTAGTCGCTTGAAGAGCGCTTTGTTTGCATAAATGTCCGCAAAGTGACGGGCAATGATGGGAGAGAATTCCCGCTGCAAATCCTCTCGTCTTGGATTGCTGTCCGCCGAACAGACCGCACCAAACACCATCAAAACCCGATCAAGACCACGCCCGGATCGTTCAAGAGCTTCAACGGTATTGCAAAAATCGGGATCCGCACGATTGTTCACAATCGCATCAATCTCTTCTTGATGCCGTGTACAGCACTCTGTGAGTGCCGGAGCAAAATGATCATCCCGAATCGCCTCAAAGGGAGCGAGTCCGAACGGTGTTGTCCAATTGCAGAGCAACGGATTATCGATAACTCCTCCTCCTTTTCTTAATTCTCGAAACCGATCAGATTCGGTTCCACCACTTGCCATTTAAATTACGGACGTTCATTGTCCCTCGCAGTCACCATGACATGCAAGAGGAAAATATTCATGACCGACGATCACCGCACATTCGGACCCATGACCAAAGCCATTCATTCCGGTGAAGAACCAGACGCAACGACGGGCGCGTCAGCACCAGCCCTCCATCTCTCGTCAACTTTTGTCTCCGATTCAGTCGAAGGATTTTCGGCACACAACATAACCGAGGATACACCTTACGTTTACGGCCGCTGGGGTAACCCCACTGTAACAATGTTAGAGAACAAACTCGCTGCATTGCAGGGAGCAGAAGCCTGTCTATGCACGGCGTCGGGAATGGCGGCCGCCTCGTCGATGTTTCTAACACTGCTCGGACAGGGTGATCATGCAATTGTGTCCGATGTCTGCTACGCCGGTGTCGCAGAACTCGCCCATGATACGCTGCCACGCATGGGTATTGAGGTGAGTTTCGTGGACATGTCACAGTCATCAAATGTCGTGGCGGCACTGAAATCAAATACACGCCTCATACATAGCGAAAGTCCCGCAAACCCAATTGGACGCCTCTCAGATTTAAGAGCAATTTCTGAAATTGCCAGAGGAGCACATGCACTGCATTCCACCGACTCAACATTTGCATCACCGCTCGGACAGGACTCAATCGCTCTTGGAGTCGATTTGATCATGCATTCGGCAACCAAGTATATCGGAGGCCATGGTGACGCACTCGGAGGAGCGATCATTGGCTCTTCAGATCTTATTCAGACATTGCGGTTTGAAGCGGGTATTCATCATGGCGGAATACTGTCACCATTCAATGCATGGTTGATTTCACGCGGTGCCGCTACGTTACCCTTACGCCTTGAACGCCATCAATCAAGTGCGTTGACAATCGCTCAATGGCTGGAATCACAATCATCGGTGACCAAGGTCATTTACCCCGGTCTACCGTCCCATCCGCAATACAAACTCGCCCAATCTCAAATGACGAACACATCGGGGATGATCGCATTTCAAGTCGGTGACTTAGCAAAAGGACAAAGCATCGCAAATGCAATGATTGAGAAGTTGGCGATCATTCATTATGCCGTTTCGCTGGGACATCACAGAAGCCTCATTTACTGGATGGAAACAGAAGAATTAATGAAGACGTCCTTTCGCCTAACGAAAGATCAAGCCAAGAGTTATCGCGAATTTACGGGAGATGGTATCTTTCGATTATCTGTTGGACTCGAGGACACCGACGACTTGATTGCCGATCTCGCACAGGTTCTTTGAACATCCTGTCAGGAATTTACATCGGAACTGAGAGGAACACCAAATCAATATACGAAACACTCATACAGAGCTCGCCGGAGTGTCAAGGTTTATGTGCAACAACCTCTATCGAACCCATGCTGCACGCGGAAAGCGCTCATACGCAAGTCACCAACCTTCCAGAATGTTTTCTTAAAATCCGCAAAGCATCCACATCAGAAACCCGGCGCCCCTCACGATTACAGAATGGCATCCAACCATGAACATAGAGAAACAGACGATAAAGAATGCATGGTAAAATTAACAGTTCACCAGAACGATCATACGCTGATATGGATTGACCGGGTAATTTTTGTTGCACTTATGTCATAGTGTA
>JAPORU010000034.1 GCA_026710045.1 Aestuariivita sp.
ACGGTCCTGTTCGCCGATTCGGTCGGGAAAATCGGGCAAGGCCTTGAAAGTGTGTCGGACCCTATGTTGTCTTTGCCGGAATTATGCTACTCTTGCTCCTCTCCAGTTATTTTTGCAAGCGGCTCCGTTGATAAACGTTCCAATAGGTGGAAAACACCTCCTTGACGAACCTCGTCCTTTCACTCTTTCCAATCTCTTTAAATATCGAGAACATGTCGACGCTATGGACAGACTTTGAAAATTCGCCTGTACGTATTCGATCAGCAACTCACAAAAGTGGCTCTAATCTAACGGGACCCATTTCATATTGCCAATCAAACAGCATCCTTGTTCTCTAATCTTTTTGGATCGTTATTTTAGCTCTTATTGCGTAAGCCAACTTAACTTAAAAATGAACACATTTCACCAGTCAAGCATTGAGCAGGGTCCACCAAAAAAGGTTCAAGACCTCTCCATATTCTTGACGCCGCAGAAAAAGGGATAGAATTTATTGCTGAAGTTAGGAACCATCTTTGAACTTACTCTACTGTAACGACAAACGCGGACAGTATCCACCCAGTTGGTACGTCGCGACAGCGCAGCGGACATCCATTCGTCAACCCCTTAGAGAGAACATAACCGCCGATGTATGCGTGATTGGTGCGGGATTTACCGGTTTGTCAGCTGCGCTTCACCTCGCTGAGACAGGTCGCAAAGTAGTCGTTCTGGAAGCTCAACGCGTTGGATTTGGCGCATCCGGTCGAAACGGTGGCCTCTTGATATCAGGTCAGAGAATACTCCAAACCGAATTGGAAAAACGCTTCGACCGACACACCTCACTGCGCCTGTGGCAACTTGGAGAAGAAGCCAAGAGACTTGTCAAGACGCTGATTTCGAAACATAATATCGATTGTCATCTCACGCCCGGTCTCGCATGGGCGGCGCGCAATGCACGGCACTTCAGGATACTTTCAGTCTACGCCCATCATCTGCAGGAAAAATACACATATAAATTTCTCAACGTGCTTAGCACCGAAGCGATGCACGAACTTTGCCCGTCTCCAGCTTACCACGGAGGTCTCTTTGACTCCGATGCTGGACATTTACATCCCCTTAAATTCGCTCTTGGATTGGCAAGAGCAGCCGAGAGGGCCAACGCTCAAATCTATGAATTGAGTGCAGTCACGAGTGTCCCCAAGAATAGTTCAACTGTCATAACCACTGAAGGCTACCATGTGACAGCCGATCACGTCTTGTTTGCCTGTAACGGTTACCTAGGCAATTTAAACCACCAGATTGCCACCCATGTTATGCCCATCAACAATTTTATGATTGCAACGTGTCCACTTGAGCAAGAGACGAAACACGTACTTACCAAAAACATCGCTGTCCATGATACACAATTTGTCGTCAATTACTTTCGGTTAAGCGCAGACAAACGCCTCTTGTTTGGTGGTGGAGAAAGCTATGGTTACCGATTTCCCTCCAATATCGCCTCCGTGGTACGAAAACCCATGAGAGAAATATTTCCACACCTTCACAATATCCGAATCGATTATGCGTGGGGCGGAACCCTCGCGATTACAATGAAGCGCTTTCCTTACATCCTGCGCCTTGCGCCTAATATTTTCTCAGCATCTGGTTATTCCGGGCATGGCATCGGGACGGCCACCCACGCAGGACAACTGATGGCTCTCGCCATTCAAGGTCAATCTGATGGACTGGATGTCATGGCGAGCATCCCATCTACTCCCTTTCCCGGCGGGTCACGATTCAGATCACCGTTACTCGCACTCGCATTGAGCTGGTATGCCTTACGCGACAAACTTGGAATCTAAAGCAATCTTGGAAAAACCAATGCTACATCCATCCAAACCTGCGCCTATGCGATGAACAAAGTCACTCAAATTTTCATATGCTTCATACTGAGGCAAATCAGTTCCGAAAGCTACGCATGACGAAATCAAAGATTACATCGGTCGAAAAATGACTCTCTGCATTCAAACACTCGGAAGCCTACCTGCTACGCGCTGAACCTCACGGCAATTTCGATAGCTTTTCTTGCAACTCAGCCACTTGTTTTTTCATGGTCTCAATATCATCATTCGAGTTGTCCGCGTCAGAAGTAGAGTCTGAAAAACTTGGTCCCCAGCCTGCTGTCACGGCTTTCAAAAAAGCTTCCTGTTGAGCACGAAGGGCCTCGAAACCTGGAAGATTAACCATCGGGTTCATCTTTTCCATGTTTTCAATGATCTTATTTTGACTCTCGCGGAACATCTCAAAGGAACTCTGCAAAAACTGAGGCATAAACCCACCGCCTGGGAGCATATAGCTGCGAACCAAGTCATTGAGAACATTAATCGGCAATACATTTTCGCCACGGCTCTCATGTTCAGCTATAATTTGCAACAGATACTGTCGCGTCAAATCGTCACCGGACTTTAAATCAATAATCTGGACTTCACGCCCATCCCGAATGATCTTCGCGATATCTTCTAACGTTACGTAGTCGCTAGTCTCGGTATTATAAAGGCGTCTACTCGCATACCGCTTAATCTGCAAAACGTCTTGATTAGCCATCAATATTGCCCATCGAAAAAGAATATGACAATGTTAACCGAATAAAGTTTATAAGGCAATTCCACACACTTAGTTTTCAAAACGAAGCCTTATAAGACATTAAATTATCATCGGGACAAGATGATCCCAATCGAATGTTTCAATTTAGGTTGTGGATCACAGTCACCTGATGTGGCCAGAACTACGGTTCTATCGATGGAAACACTGAATGCACACCATCTCAATCTCAAGAATCATGATATAACAGAGAATCTCCCCCATCCTTTTACGACGACGAAGAATGCATCCAGAGCACATTCTTCAGCTTGCCAAAAACTTGAGAGCAGACCCATGGGTCTGCTCTCTCTCGCATTTGCACCTTGGGAGGAGGCGGTGCAAATAAGCGTTCCTTATTTGGCGGCCGACCGCTTGGCAGCCGACGAGACCTCTTTGGTCGCTTTCTTTATCGTAGCGGCTGCATCTTCCGAGATGTTCTTTCCGGCAGCCATCATAAGTTCCACCGTTTCCATCTGAACCTTCTTTGCGACTTCGGCAAAGGCAGCCATATTTTCGGCCGCCACTTCACTTGAAGACGACGCAAAGTCTGTGAGCGCTTTCGCGTAATCGGCCGGCTCGGCCTTAGCTTTCGACATGTCACCAAGCTTGTTGATGATATCCTTAGCCCACTTGTTAGAAATCTCTGCCGATTGTTCAGCAGCCTTTAGGGCCACCGAGGAGAGCTTCTCATTCAAAGTTGCGGTCGTTTTAAAAGCGTCTTCCATTGCTGCAGTGTCCACTGGAAATGCACCCATTACATCCTTCAGGATGCCGTTAAAGTCTTGCGTTTTTGCCATACCGAATATTCCCTGTCATTGCGACGAGCCTATCTCGCCTTTGCAACTAGACACTCATATAAATGCTGCAATGCAGAATTTCAAGAAAAAAATGCTGCAATGCAGAAAAAATTTATATTCATAATAAAATCAGTGATTTGCACTTACCCTAACATAGCTTCCGGGGGCATCGGTGAGAGGTGGATGCGAAGAATCGCCCGGAATCAAGGCGGGAACTTTCTCACCTGAACGTTCCCGCAACCACCTCTCCCATCGCGACCACCAAGAGCCTTTGACATATTCAGCTTCTTCCAACCAGGCGGATGCTGGTAACTGGGTATCATCGTTAATGTAATGACCATACTTATCTTTGATCGGAGGATTCACAATCCCGGCAATGTGCCCTGATTCGGAAACGACAAAAAACTTTTCCTTTGATCCCATCATTTGGAAACCACGATAGCAATCTTGCCAAGCTGCGATGTGATCTGTTTCGCACGTTATCGCAAAAACCGGAACATCAACATCACTTATATGCAGACGTTCTCCGAGCAAATCAAACCCATCTTGTGCAAACTCATTCCGCTGGCACAGTCCCCGCAAATACTCCACAGCCATCTTGGCCGGTAAATTGGCTCCGTCCCCATTCCAATACAACAGATCAAAGGCCGGCGGCGTCTCACCCATCATGTAATTGCGAATCGCCGGAGAATAGACAAGATCGTTCGACCGCAAGAATGAAAAAGTCCGCGCCATAATGTAGGATGGCAAAATTCCCTTACGATCCACTTCTGCCTCAATCGCATCAATAAAATCATCATCGAGAAAAGGCGTGAATTCCCCTTGATCTGAGAAGTCGGTGAGAGCCGTAAAAAACGTTGCCGATTTAACCGAATGATCTCCCTGTCTTTTTAATAGAGACAAGGCAAGGGACAATGTGGTGCCAGCAATGCAATAACCCACAGCGTTGATCCGAGATTGACCCGTGATGCTCTTGACTTCACGAATCGCTGTCAAGTATCCATCCGTAACGTAGTCTTCCAGTCCAACTTCGGCATATGACGAATCAGGATTGACCCAACTAATGACGAACAAGGTGTATCCTTTATCGACAATCCAGTTGATCAGACTATTTTGCGCTTTCAAATCAAGGATATAGAACTTATTGATCCACGGTGGAAACAACACGATTGGCGTCTCATAAACACGGCTTGTCACCGGTTCATATTGAATGATCTCCATCATCCTATTACGGTAGACAACTTTCCCGGGAGTTGTTGCTATATTCACACCAAGTTCAAACGCGCTTTCATCCGCCAGCTTGATTACCAATTCGCCATCATTCGCTTCGAGATCCGCAATCAAGTTCTCAAGACCCTTGATTAAACTCTCTCCATCCGTCTCTATCGCTTTCTCCAGGACATCCGGATTGGTCGCCATGAAGTTTGTTGGCGCCATCATATCAATGATTTGCTTCGTAAAGTAACCCAAACGGCGCCGATCACGCACCTCGATATCCTCAAGTTGATCAACCGCCGTTTCAAGGGCACGTGCGTTGATCAGATACTGCTGCTTAACAAAGTTAAAGTAGGGATGATTGTCCCAGAGAGGATTGGAAAATCGCCGATCCTTAGGGTTGGAATCCTCCGGTGCTGCCAATTTTCCCTTGGAAAGAGCTTGCTGCGATTCAACAAAATGCAGCAGCGAATCAGACCAATAGTTGATTTGCTGCTCAATAATTTTGGCGGGATTCTGCATGGCCTCAGACCAATAACGTGCCAGCGCCTTTGTGTAGAGTTCTGGATCTGGCCCTTCAAGCGACATCTTTCCTGGTGACTTCTTTGCCATAACATCGACGAGACGCTTCGATAACTGATCAACGCGCTTCATATTTGCCGCAAGACGTTCAAGATTCTCCGTCGGAACTTCCGTGGAATTCTCTTCAGATATTGCCATACTTCAAAAACTCTTCTAGACACATAATATAATATTCGGTCAATCTAACGTCGCTCAATATAGTGAGCAAGTGATGATTGATTTGACCCAAGTCATAGGTACTACATCCTAACAGGCCAAGAGCTAAAGAGAAACCGCATGCGCTACATGATGCAGTATGATATCATCGAAACGGTCCGCAACACAAACCAGTGGTTGGGGGCAACAGCAAAGTCACTCGCAGCATATCCGGTGTTTGCCTTATCTCCCTTCCCGGTAATCAAGTGGATGGAAGCTTGGGGCGAAGTCACCGAAAGAACATACCAGAGGATGACGGCAAAACCTGACTGGGGTATCTTGACCCATACTGGATCAGACGGACGAGACCATCTCGTCAATATTGAGAAGGTGGTGGAGCGCCCATTCGGCGACCTCCTCTATTTCCGAGTGATCGGACGAAAAAAAAATCCCCGAAAAGTTATGCTCATTGCTCCCATGTCCGGTCACTATGCCACGTTACTCCGGTCAACAGTGAAATCGCTTCTCGTTGACTGCGAGGTTTACATCACGGATTGGCATAATGCCCGTGACATACCTGTCAGCGCGGGTAAGTTCGACATCGAAGATTACACACAATATCTCGTCGACTTCATGAAAAAGTTGGGACCTGACACCCACATCATTGCAGTTTGCCAACCTGCTCCGCTGGCCTTAGCGGCGACCGCTTATCTCGCAGAACAAAATCCCAGAGCGCAACCACGCACCTTGACACTTATCGGGGGCCCCATTGATCCCGATGCCAACGCCACCGAAATCACAGACTTTGGTCGTCGCGTCACGATGGGTCAACTCGAAGAAATGATGATTCAGCGAGTCGGCTTCAAATACTCCGGTGCAGGCCGAAAGGTCTATCCGGGACTGTTGCAATTGGCATCGTTTATGTCCATGAACGCCGAACGACATCAACAGTCATTTTATGAGCAAATTTTCCGCGTTGCGAGAGGAGAAGCCTCCGATAACGATAAACATAACCAGTTTTACGATGAATATCTTGCTGTCATGGATATGACGGCCGAATTCTATATGTCCACCGTGGAACGGATTTTCAAGAATCGCGAAATCGCAGACAATAATTTCGTGGTGAACGGACATAAAATTGATATCGGCCAAATTACCCAAGTCGCAATCAAGACCGTCGAAGGGGCCAACGACGACATCTCCGCTCCCGGACAATGTATTGCCGCATTAGATCTCTGCTCAGGCCTTCCCGAACACATGAAGGCAAGTCACATCGAAGAGGGCGCGGGCCACTACGGTATTTTCGCAGGTCGCAGTTGGCGTGACAACATTCGTCCACTTATTCTCGAATTTATTGACAGCAACCAAAAATTGAAAAAACAACCGGCCAACAGAAACCGTGCCGCTTAGCCGGTAAGATCGAACCGTCTCGAGAATATTACATCACTTAACATCGCCAAGACCGAGACAGATTGCAACGATAACTATCCTGAATTGATTAGATACGTTGGTATTCTTAACTCCAACATCTCTAACAGAGCCGTAGGGCATCACCAACCTTCTAATCCGAAACGTCATCTGACCCCGTACCACTGACATCCTGCACCGCTTCTTCAATCAATTTCAGGCAATACTCATCCGAAAAGCGGTGATCGGCCCCTTTCACAAGCGTTAAGCGAAAATCATGGCAGCTCGCATGATGAAACAGCCGTAGAGCCGTGTGAACCTCTACCGCGGTATCTGCAGAACCCTGCAGACAGCGGACGGGAAAGGATAAGACAAGCGGACTTCGAAGCACAAGATGATGTCGGCCATCTTCAATGAAACGTTCCGAAATGATGTAGGGCTCGGCATAATCCGATTCAACCCGCACCTGTCCCTCCAGCACCAATTGAGTCTTTTCATGCTCGGAGAAATTTGCCCAATAGCTGTCTTCACTGAAATCCGGTGCCGCTGCAATTGTCACGAGTCCCTGCATTCTCTTTGGGCGATTACGTCCCAACAACAGCGCTTGCCATCCCCCCATGGAAGACCCGACTGGAACAATCGGACCCTCAGTAAGTGCGTCCACAATCGCCAAGGTATCCCGTTGCCAATCGCCGATACATCCATCTTCAAATCGTCCCGAACTCTGTCCATGCCCGCTATAGTCAAAACGCAGGAAAGCTTGATTATTTTCCCGGCACCAGGTTTCCAAATGCAGAGCCTTTGTGCCCTCCATGTCAGACATCAGACCAGCCAGGAAAATCACGGTTGGCCCGCGACCCTCCGTTTTGTGATACGCCAGTTGATGACCGTATTCCGTATTGAAGACTTGACATTTCGACATGCCGCTTACTGATCCGTCCCTATACCTGACTGAGTCGACATTGTCGCCCGTTCCGCACAGAACAACAAAGATTCTTAATTGCCACGTTCACTTTATAACATTGATCAATAACATAATTACCCGATCAACATGCAATGTCATCGCGTCTGCACTCGTGCATAAAGAATAAATGGATGATAATATACTGATTTTTTGGGTGATGACGAGACGATGATCCTTCGACGTTTGCAGCAGTTAAAGTCGGCTGGCAAAGCATCTCACCGCAGGTGCACTAAGACGGCGGTGCGCCAGTTTCGTAAGTGTGTAGCGAAAGCCAGCTACCATTCAGTAAATTGCCTCGAAAGCAAGCAAAAGACGGCGTCTATCAAGATTGGGTTTGGTTTTTTGATTCGGAGACGATTGGTCTTAACCCCAGTGTTCCCAATCCGCCAGCCGTGGTTCTCGTCACGAGGTCGACAGATTTTGGCAACAATGCCTACGCCAACCACCTTCGCAAGTCAGACGGCCTTTGTCCGTGCGGTATTCGAACGCTTTAACTCTGTGGAGGTGCGGCGTCAGATTTATGTTGCAGCTACGCTGGCGGCGTTGCGGGAAAGTGTAACCACCCGAAGGCTTACTCGGTTGGACCTAACTCAATCACGCGAATACCGAATCAAATTCTACGGGAATCTGCGCCGATATTGCCGAAACATTCTTCCGAAGCGTCGACGCCTTGGCGGTTCCAATGAGAATGGCGGTGGCCTGCGGGTGGCGGTGTGCGTATTGCAAGGCGGCAGTTGGTAAGGAAATGTCCAGTTCAGCGGCCTTAGCTTTGAGCCTGTGGACTCGGTTTAGTACCTCGGGAGGTGCCGGTTCATAGTTATAAGTTGCACCATCCACGGGTCCAGTTGCTAGGATGCCTGAATTTAGCACTCCTCCCAGAACCAGACTGGTATTGGCGGCGCGGCATCTTGGCAAAAGCCGCTCTTCGGCCGAGCGATCAAGGAGGGTCAGGCGCCCGGCTAACAGGATCACGTCGATAGAGCCATAATCCATCACCTCGAGACAAACGTCGTTTTCATTCACTCCGAGACCAAAGGCTCCGATGCGGCCCCTCTTTTTGAGTTTGATCAGCCGCTCGTAACCGCTGGCGAAGAAAGCTTCCAAATGTGCGGCGTTTTGGTCGCCGTGGGTAAATGTGCCGATATCATGCACGAAAACGATTTCAATGCGGGTGGCGCCTAACCGCTCAAGACTGCCTTCTAGCGACGCCTCAATCCCGTCGCCCGAGTAGTCGTAGCGCACATCATTGGGCAGTGGATTAATGAAACCATCCGCCGCGGCCATGGGTTGACCAGCGGACAGCACGCGTCCAACCTTGGTTGATAGCACATAGTCTGATCGCCGTTTGGCTGACAAAAAATGCCCCAATCGCGTCTCCGATAACCCACGCCCATAGTGCGGCGCCGTGTCGAAATACCGAATACCTAAGTCCCATGCCGCCGCTAGAACATTTTGGGCCTCGGCGTCGGAGGCTTCACGAAACAAGTTACCGATACTCGCGCAGCCGAAGGCAATCTCGGTGACCTTTACCTCTGTCATTCCTATCTTGTTCAGTTTCATGTGAGATTATCGGCTTTCGATGGCATGAACCGGTATTTCTGAATACTCTTGGCTTTCATTTGGATCGAGAACCCAGCCACAACCGGGGCACGATAGACACCGTTTTCGACGATACAGGGATGGATAAAGTGTTCGTGCAAGTGATCGACGAACTCAATCCTTCGAGTGTCTTTCTCTCCAGAGATCGCCACATAATCGATCATCGACATATGCTGCACATATTCGCAAAGGCCGACACCGCCAGCATGGGGCCAGACGGGTAGGCCGAATTTTGCCGCCATCAGCATCACCGCCAACACCTCATTCAATCCGCCCATCCGACAACTGTCGATCTGCACGATATCAATCGCACCTTCCTTGATGAACTGTTTAAAAAGAATACGATTCTGACACATTTCACCAGTAGCCACCTTGATCGGCGATAAGGCATTGCGTATAGTCTTATGCCCCATCACGTCATCGGGGCTTGTCGGTTCTTCGATAAAAAGGGGACGGGCAAAAGCAAGCTTGCGCACCCAGTCAATAGCCTGATCGACCTCCCAGACCTGATTGGCGTCGATCATGATATTCATGTCATCGCCCAGAACCTCGCGGGCGATGGTGAGACGGCGGATGTCATCCTCAAGGCACTGGCCGACCTTGAATTTTGCGTAGGTAAAGCCTGCGTCCCGCGTCTGACGGCAAAGCCGCCGTAACTTGTCGTCGGAATAACCCAGCCAGCCCGCTGAGGTGGTATAACAAGGATAACCTTCAGCCATAAGCCGCGCCATACGTGCCGCTTTCCCCCCCGCAGCCGACTGCAACAGCGCCAGCGCTTCGTCATGCGTGATGGCATCACTCAGATAGCGAAAATCTACCAGTCGGACGATTTCCTCGGGTGTCATCTCACTAACCAATAGCCAAACCGGTTTACCTGCAACTTTGGCCCAGAGATCCCAAATGGCGTTGACGACCGCGCCAGTCGCCAGATGGATTGCCCCTTTGTCTGGCCCGATCCACCGAAGCTGACTATCGCCAGTGACATGCCGCCAGAACCGCCCCATATCCTCGATGATCCAATCAAGATCAAGACCGACAACCAGTGCCGACAGCGCCTCAATCGCCGCAACGCAAATCTCGTTGCCGCGCCCGATTGTAAACGTTAGACCATGCCCCCGAAAATTCCCGTCCGTTTCCAGCACAAGATAGGCCGCAGAATAGTCTGGATCAGGGTTCATCGCGTCGGAGCCGTCGCAATTGGACGAGGTGGGAAAGCGCAGATCGTGAGTATGGATGCCAGTGATCCTAGTCATTGGCTATCAATGACCCTCTGACGCTGTACACCCAGCCCAGCAATCCCAAGTTCCATTTCGTCGCCAGGTTTTAGATACGTTTCCGGGGTCTGTCCCATGCCGACTCCCGGAGGCGTTCCCGTCGCGATCACGTCGCCCGCTTGCAGGGACATGAACCGCGATAGGTGCGATACGACCGTTGCCACGTCAAAATGCATCGTGCGCGTCGAGCCATCCTGATAGCGACGCCCATTGACGTCAAGATACATTGTGAGATTTTGCGGGTCAGAGATTTCGTCGCGAGTCACAAGCCAAGGACCGATAGGACCGAACGTGTCGGCTGACTTGCCTTTGACCCATTGACCAGAGCGATGCAGCTGAAAATCCCGCTCGCTAATGTCATTGACTACGCAATATCCCGCTATATGCTCCCGAGCGGTAGCTTTGTGAATGTACTTCGTGATCTTGCCAATCACCACACCTAGTTCGACTTCCCAATCGGTCTTGACCGAGCCGCGCGGAATCTCAACGGTATCATTCGGACCGATGATCGCGGAGGTGGCTTTAAAAAAGATGACGGGTTCTTCGGGCAGCGCCATACCGCTTTCGGCGGCGTGATCGGCGTAATTCAGGCCGATGCAAATGAATTTGCCAACGCCACCGACACAGGCACCAATCCTCGGTGTACCTTCGACCACTGGCAGGGTGCTGACGTCGAGGGTACGCAGACTGTCAAGTACAGCATCCGAAAGCGTATTGCCCTTGATATCGTCGATTATGTTTGAGAGATCACGGATCACGCCGTCAGCATCCAAGAGACCGGGTTTTTCACGGCCTGCGGGCCCGTAACGCAAGAGTTTCATTTTATCTCTCTTCGATCAAATGGCCCAGCCACCGTCGATGACGAAGGTCTGTCCTGTGGTAAAGGCACTCTCATCGCTCGCAAGATAAAGTGCGAGCGCGGCAATCTCTTCGGGTGAGCCAATGCGACCCATAGGTTGACGGGCAATGAAGTCGACCATGGCCTGATCGTAGTCGCCTGTCGCACGAAGGCGGTCGTGCAAGCTAGGGCTATTTACCGTTCCTGGGCAGATCGCGTTGCAGCGTATGTTCTGCCCGACAAAATCGACGGCCACGGATTTCGTCAGCCCGATCACCGCCGCCTTGCTGGCCGAATAGCAAAACCGATTTGGCACGCCCTTTATCGACGAGGCGACCGACGACATGTTGATGATCGACCCGCCGCCGTTCTTCAACATTGCCGGCAGAGCCAGCTTGATGAGCCGGTACATCGACTTGACGTTGAGGTCAAAACTGAAATCCCATTGACTTTCGTCGCATTCCAAAATGGATCCCGTGTCGACATAGCCAGCACAATTAAACAAAACATCAAGCGGTCCTGCCTCGGACACAACGACGGGTACGGCATCGGCGTCCGTGACGTCGAGCTTGATCGGGGTCACATTTGGAATCTTGGCCAGTTCGGCAAGGGTTGCCTCATTGATGTCACAGGCAATTACCTCGGCCCCGACGCGAGCGTAGAGTTCGGCGCTGACGCGTCCGATACCTTGGCCTGCGGCCGTTACCAGCGTCCTTTTTCCAACTAATCGGGCTGTGGCAGTCATTCTTTCAGTCCGTGTGAAATACTTCGGGCATCATTGCCCAATGCTCGCCGGCGGCAGCTGAGGCTAAGGGCTGCTGGCATGGATCGGTAAAGGTCCACCATTCATGCGTTTTCGGGTGTTGGGCCATACGAGCCATATCGGTTTCGAAGTCTGTGCCATGATATTCCCAGTAGCCAAAAAGCAGGTTTTCGGGTTCACGCAGAAAGATCGAATAGTTGCGGATATTGCTCGCTTTGATCTGTGTCAGAACTTCGGGCCAGACCGCAGCGTGCAGACGCTTGTATTCGTCGATCTTGTCGGGCTTAATGCCGATGACCATGCCCATGCGTTGCATATCTTGATCTCTGTCAATTTTCGATTTCAGTATGGTGGACCAATTCGGCGGCCTTGATCGCCGCCCAATCCCAAGCGATTCCCAAACCCGCCGCATTAGACGGGATGGCCATGCCATCCTCAATTCGTATCTGTTCCGTTGTTATCGTGTCAAGTTGCGGGATGTATTCCAGCCAACGGGCATTGGAGACAGCGCAGACCAATGGTAGGTGCAACTCCATCAGGAAATGCGGACAGACCGTAACGTTGAAGGCTTCGGCCAGATGCGCCGTTTTCAGCCAAGGCGTGATACCGCCGATGCGTGCAACATCGACTTGAACGATGCTTGCCGCGCCGGATTGCAGGTAATCCTTGAACTGGCTGATTGAATAAATGCTCTCGCCCACAGCAATCGGCACCGAGGTGCGCCGGGCCAATTCCACATGCGCCAAAACATTATCTGCCCGCAGGGGTTCCTCGAACCAACCAATTTTATAGTCTTCCAGCATGCGGGCGCGACGGATCGCTTCAGAGAGTGAGAAGCTTTGGTTCGCATCAGTCATAACTTCGTAGGCCCCGCCGACGGCCGAACGCACGGCGTCCAGTCTCTCGGCATCGTCGCTCAGCTGTTCCTTGCCGATCTTGATCTTCGATCCACGAAAACCCGCCGCTTGTGCCGCCAAGGCGTCATCCACTAAGGCCGATGTTTCAAGATGCAGCCAACCCCCTTCAGTGGTATAGAGCGGCATGCATTCGCGATTGCCGCCTGCGGCTTTCCAAAGCGGCAGCTTTTGCTTATGGCACCTTAGGTCCCATAGCGCCGTATCAATCGCCGCCAGCGCCAGCGAGGTGATAGCCCCTACTGCCGTGGCATGGGTTGTGAACAACAGATCGCGCCAGATGCCGTCGATTCGATCAGCGTCCTTCCCGATTAGTGCTGGTGCGAGGGTCCTTTCTAAGAGTGACATGACAGCGGGACCGCCGGTTCCGATGGTATAGCTGTAGCCAGTTCCGATTACCCCATCGCTGTCGGTGATTGTGACAATCGGCGTTTCCTGACTAATGAAGGCTTGGATAGCATCCACCCGTTTGACCTTAGGCACAAGGTCAATCATTCGCATATCCACTTGTACGATTCTCGCCATCGGGTCAGTCTCTCAGGGCTTTACCGTTGGCCGCGTCGAAGACGTGGCATTTATCGAGCATTAGATGGAACGCGATCGTTTCGCCGGGTTTAACCGGGCGCGGGTTCAGCATCTTGGCTTGCACTTCTTGTCCAGCAAAATCGGCAAAAAGCAGGGTTTCGGTACCCAGAGGTTCGGTCAGTGAGACAGACAGTTCCAGATCGACCAATTTCCCGGTTTCCTCGACTGCATGACCGACTGGCATCAGGTTATCAGCGCGAAATCCAAACTGAACCAGCTGTCCTGAGACTACCTGCCCGCAGGCTGCAGCGGGGATGGGAACGGTCAAACTATTACGCAGAACAATGGTGTCCGCATCCGTCACGACCCCGTCAATCAGATTCATCGGCGGCGAGCCGATGAAAGTTGCCGAAAAGGTATTAAAAGGGTTGTTGAACAGCTCCAGCGGTGTACCGACTTGGACGATATGACCGTCCCGCATCAGTACTATTCGATCCGCGAGCGTCATCGCCTCGACTTGATCATGGGTCACATAGATGATCGTGTTGCCAACGCGCTGATGCAGCTTTTTGATCTCAACGCGCATCTGCGTGCGCAACTTGGCATCAAGATTCGACAAGGGTTCATCAAACAGAAACACATCGGGGCGGCGCACAATCGCACGCCCCATTGCTACCCGCTGACGCTCGCCTCCCGAAAGTTCAGATGGCCTTCGCTCCATCAATTCATCAAGGCCGAGGATTCCCGCCGCCTTCTTGACCGCCGTTTCGATTTCGGCTTCGGGCTGCTTTGCAATGCGAAGGGTGAAACCAAGATTCTCGCGCACCGTCATGTGCGGGTAAAGGGCGTAGTTCTGAAACACCATTGAGATGTTACGCTCGCGCGGTGGTAAGTCATTTACCACTCGACTGCCGATGGAAATTTCACCGTCAGAAATGTCTTCAAGCCCGGCAATCATCCGCAGCGTCGTCGACTTGCCGCAGCCTGACGGGCCAACCAACACCATGAACTCGCCGTCATGGATTTTCAGATCAACACCGTGTACCGCCTCGTGCTTGCCGTAACGCTTGACCACACCGTTGAGTGTCACTTCCGTCATTTAATTACCCCTTCACCCCGCCGAAGGTCAGGCCGGCAATCAGATGCTTCTGCACAATGAATGTCAAGACGAGGGCGGGTATGATCATCAGCACTGCCAATGCGCACATACCGCCCCAGTTGATGGTGAATTCTGCCGTAAAATCGAGGAGACCTACAGGCATGGTTTTTGATCCCACTGACCGCGTCAATTGCGAAGCCAGCGCGAATTCGTTCCAAGAAGTCAAGAAGGCGAAGATTGCCGCCGACGCCACTCCTGAACGCGCCACTGGGAACTCGACTTTCCAGAAAGCTTGCCAGCGAGTGCAGCCATCGATCTCGGCCGCCTCATGAAATTCTTTTGGGATCTGTCGGAAAAATCCATCCGTTAGCCAAATTGTGAAAGGTACGTTCATGGCCACGTAAACGAGGATCAGACCGATATGGGTGTCGATCAGTCCGACTTGAGCAAAAACGATGAACAAAGGCAGTGACAGCGCGACACCCGGAACGGCGCGAAACAGCATCAGCCCCACAAAGTAGCCGTTCTTGAATCTAAAGCGATAGCGGGCAAACGCGTAGCCACCGCCCATACCGATGAAGATCGCGATCACAGTGGATGCCACAGACACGATCAGCGAGTTGCTAAAATAATGAAAGACTGGAACACCGCCCTCGCCAGCGCCGCCGAACATGGCGCGATAATGTTCCAACGTGAATGTCGGGGTCCAGACGGGAGGTTTCGCCAAGATCTCGACGGTCGGACGGAAAGAGTTCAAAACGATCCACAGACCAGGGATACAGATCAGCGCCATGATTAGAAAGAGACCCAGCAGGTGGAGCGCTTTAAGAATCCGGCGACGGCTGCGATGCGTTTGACTACGGTTCATATCTTATCGCCAAAACCCAGTTCAGAGCGCGCCGCGCTGAGCTTCTTGAAGAAATAAATCGTGAAGGCAATGGACAGCAGGATTGAGACATAACCCATGGCATTGGCCAGCCCCATGCGGGCGTCGACATATCCAGTGCGGCTCATCAATGTCCATATGAGCTCAGTCCGACCCGCGGGGCCACCACCCGTCATGATCTGCACAATGTCATATGCCCGTGCGACGTCAAGAGATCGGATCGTCAGTGCGATGAAGATAAACGGCATCAGAAACGGTAAGGTGATATGGCGGAACGTCTGCCAAGCAGTGCAACCATCGACCTTGGCCGCTTCCAGCGGATCGCGAGGAATCGCGAATAATCCAGCTAGTATCAGGACCGCAAAGACCGAAGTGCTCATCCAAACCTCGGCGAAAATAATCGAAAACATCGCCAATTTTCCGTCCACCAGCCATGGCAAGGCGGCATCCGAAATTCCAAGGGCCTGTAGCGCGTTGTTTGCCAGACCGATGTTGTCGTTGAAGATAAACTTAAACTGAAAGCCGACTAGGATTGGCGAAAACATCATTGGAAACATCAAAATGGTCCGGATGGTCCGTTGCCCCAGAGTTACCTTGTTCACCATCAAGGCAATCAGCAGCCCGAAGAGCAGTTCTAGGTTGAGAGCAATGGTAAGAAATAGGATTGTGCGGCCGAATGCTGACCAAAACTTCACGTCCGTTAGGATTTTCTCATAATTGGACGTGCCGATCCACCGCCAAAGGGTCGACGGCCGAGTCAGCTTATAGGGCGTAAAGCTTGAATAGAGGGAGAAGACGAGAGGGATTAATACCACTGCTGCCATGATAATGAAGGCCGGCAACAGCAAAACAAACCACTCGGGCAGGCGACGGCGCATCGTGCCTTTCTTTCGATGTTCTGGCGTATGGCGAAACACACGCAGGTGTTTCGCCAAAGTTTAGTTGCAACTCAATAGTAGCCCGACTCGCGCATCAGTTCATCAACACCAGCTGCTGCGTCGTCAAGGGCCTCTTTGACGGTTTTATCACCCAAGATGGCCGCTTGAAGTTCGGGGAAAACGATGTTGGTCGATTCACCCCACTCAGGGATCGGCGGCACCGCGAAGGCATACTCGGCGCCAGCGGCAAAGGCGGCTAAGGCTTCCGCTCGGAACGAATCATCGCCGCTCTGCGCGGCCGCGATATTGGCATCCCAGACAGACGAACGGGTCGGCAGTGAGCCACCAGCGGACTCGGCAGTCTGGCTTTCTTCGCCGGTAAGAAACATAACCAGCGAGGCAGCGGCTGCCTTGTGTTCGCAATCATTGGTGACCGAAAAGCCATGGTGCCCAGACCAGCCAGTGCGTGTGACAGAACCCATAGGTTGGATAGTCACACCAACATTGCCAGCAGCTTTAGAGGACTCCGGATCGTTAAAGAACCCTGCCCAGCCGGGCCAATCCAGGTTCAACGCCACAGTGCCAGATGCAAAACCTTGTCCCAAATCATCCCAAACGTAGGACAGGGTTCCCGCCGGTACTGCCTGCGCTTCATAAAGGTCGACAAACCACTGTAACGCCCGCTCACCAGCCTCGGAGTTGAAAATAGGGCGCTTATCTTCATCAAGATAGTTCCCACCCTCCGCTACGACGAGTTCGTAGAAACGACCGACGATGGCTTCGTCTTTGCCCGCATATTGCGTGCCGTAGAAGTTGGGCGGATCGGCGAAGAAGATGGCCTGATCTTTCACTTGTTCCCAAGTGTCTGGCACTGCCAGATCGTAACCATACTCGGCCTTGAACGCCGCTGCCTTTTCGGAGTCTTCATAGTTCGACTTGAGGTAATACAAGACTGAAACGTCAAATTGCGCTCGTGGCAACATTAACAGTTCGCCATTGATGGTCGAAGCCGAAATATTGCCCTGAACAAACTCGGCAACCGTCTCCGCGGGCACGAAGTCATTGAGATCGACATAAAGCCCTTCGTACTGAGGCGCAAAGGAGGAATGATTTGATCCGACGCACCAGCCAGTCGTTCCCGCGGCCATGTCGGATTTGATTTCCTTGTCGATTTCGAAGTGGCTTTTCTTCGAGATGATCTCGACGCTTGCCCCGGTCGCGGCTTCCCATTCAGCGATGCGCCCGTAGAGGCCTTCATATTGCTGGCCACCGATCAATTTTGCCTCAATCGTGACGCCAGGAAAGCTCCCCCAGTTTGAGGCGACCGCAGCAGGCACCGCCACGCCGATCGCACAAACTGCCGCTACGGCACTGATAAGTTTGGATTTTTGCATTTTGATTTCTCCCTAGTTAAGTGACGCGAAATCGTACTGTTTATATACAAAACATTTTTTCAAAAATAAATCAAGCTTGACTTTCACCCCGTCGATAATAATGAGGAGGTTTAGCGACCTTGGATTAACTTGAGAAATTTTAGTGCTTGATCAACAAGAGAAATACCGCGCCCCGGCTCTTGAGAAGGGTCTAGACATCATTGAACTCTTGTCGCTGCACGCCGATGGCTTATCGCGAGGCGACATCGCGAAGGCTCTCAATAAATCGAATAGTGAAATCTATCGGATGCTCTCTACCTTGGTTCGACGTGGTTACGTTCTGCGTTCCGTCGATGATTTGTACTCGCTCAGTCTGCGGATGTTTGCGCTGTCGCAACGTCACCCTCCGATTCAACGCTTACTTGAGGCGGCCACACCCCGCATGCGTGCGGCGTCCGAAAAGGCTTGGCAATCTTGTCATCTGGCGGTTGAGAACAACGCGGATATTGTCGTCATTGCCTCGGCGGAATCACCCGGAAACTGGAGTTTAGCCTTGCGTCCCGGAACAATTATTGGTTTGGGTAATACCAGTGCGGGTCGTATTCTGGCGGCATTTCGGACTGATCAGGGCATCGAGGAATTACTCAAACGGCATCGCCTTGCGACTGGGGAACCCGAACTGAAACACGCCGAGTTTCTAAGCCATATCAGCCGGGTACGGACATGGGGATATGAACGAATGAAGTCCGAAACCGCTGTTGGCGTCACCAATCTGGCCTATCCAATCTTGAGCAACGAGAGACATGCCGTTGCTGTCGTGGTGTGTCCCTTTCTTGAACGCATCGATGAATTAAAAGTGCCGTCGGTCGAAGAAGCCCACGAGATATTTTCGGAACTCGCTAGGTCGCTTTCGAATTTCTATAACGGCCACCTTGCAATCGCGGGATGATGTTGTGATCGACACGCATCAACACTTCTGGCGTTTGTCGCGGGGCGGGTACGCTTGGATGCCCAAAGACGTGCCGATCCTGTATCGCGATTACGAGCCTGATGACCTCAAGAACCTCTTGGAGAAGGTCGGAGTCGACGGAACAATCGCGGTTCAGGCGGACGATAATGTCGCCGAGACCAAATTCCTTTTGTCTTTGGCTACTGCAACGCCGTGGATTATGGGGGTTGTGGGTTGGGTCGACCTTGGCAGCCCGGTTGCGTCTCGTGAAATTGCACAACTTGCGAAACACCCAAAATTTGTGGGTATTCGCCCGATGATCCAAGACATCGCTGATGACGACTGGATGCTTGGCCCTGATCTTGCCGCTGGGCTTGAAACCTTGCAAAACCTCGATCTGACATTTGACGCACTGGTGTTACAAAAGCACCTGCCAAGTCTGGACCGGTTTCTTGAACTTTATCCCAATCTCAGAGTGGTAATTGATCATTGCGCCAAGCCCATCTTCAAAGACCGTGCCTTTTCGCAATGGGCTGAGGGCATCTCTAGAGCTGCTGCGCACACGAACTGCTTTTGCAAGCTGTCGGGACTCATGACCGAGGCTCCGCTAGGGACTAAGGAAGCCGAGATTCACAAGTATCTCAATCACGCCGTCGATTGTTTCGGCACCGACCGTGTGCTCTTCGGCAGCGACTGGCCAGTTTTGAACTTGGCCTCCGACTACGTCGCTTGGGCGAAAATCGTCCGTAATTGTTTGACTCGATTGCCAGTCTCCGACCAAAAGCGGGTGTTTTCCGAAAACCCCTTGACGATTTATCCGCGCCTCGCCGCAGGGTCCGATTCCAACCGTGTCGCCGTCAAACCCTGAGACGCTTGTTCGTAACCGCTCCCATTTGTCGAAGGCGTTGCAGTCGAGCGTGTATCGCTTTGTACGCACGAAACCGGTCGAAATGGTAATTATCTGGGCGTCCCCCTGCACCCATTGTCTTGGGAACTTTGAGACAATTTCTGATACCGTATTGTATTCGCAACAACACGCTGTATTCTGTACGCATTCATCGATCCCGACATCCTTGAATTCTTTAAAGAGCAAGGGAGTAGCCACCTGAAGAAGATGCATTTCATGCTGCATTCAGACGTGGATGCTCAGAAAAAGCGTCAGAACCACACACCTTCGTGAAACAGATACCGCCCCGCTTGCAACATTTCAGCCTGCTTCTTTGGAACAAACAAGGGCTTATTTCCGGCAATCCTCAATGTCACGTTAAAAATGGGGCTAATCGCAGATCCTTAAAGCGAGTTAAAACAATCCATCACGGAAGGACCGTCGGCTTGACCCGGATATCCAGCAGGTTGCGGGTGTCACGCCCACAGGCGATGGCCACCAGATGGACGGGTTCCTTCCGGTCTCGATACTTCTCGGCATACCCCCGGTTCCGGATCTGGGCGAGGGCTGCGTCCAATGCGGCCTCTGTTCCATCCGCCGTCTCCACCATCTTGAACTCGAACAGGAACACCTGTCCGCCCGTCAAGACCACCAGATCGGCCCGACCCCGGCTGGAGGCGTCCTCCGAGCGGACATCCACGCCGATGGCCCGGAAGGCCATGTGCAGGAGACCCGCGTACCAAGCCTCGTAGCGCGCGAGATCTCCGGATGTGGACCACTGGTAGGGAAGGCTCGCGAGATAGGCGCGGAGGGTCTCTGCAAAGCCGTCAAAGTCGTGGACCTCCAGAAGGTCCCGCAGTGTCTTTCCTTCCTCCTCCGGCATCCGGTGCGTCGGACGAAGATAGGCCAGCAGTTCCCGGTTCAGGCTGATCTGCACTTCGCGATTGGGATAGTCGAGCTTGTAGAACGTATCGAAGCCCTCGCGCTTCTCGTCAACGATGGTGAGATACCCGGTCTGGAACAAGAGCGCCTCGGCACTGATGTCCTCGACATCGAATTTTGAGACCAGCGTCTCATCGCGCCAGCACCCCTCCAGCTCCCGTGGATGCACCGCCTTCTCCATCAGCGTTTCAAAGAGGAACCGCGGCGAACCCGTCCGGAACCAGTGCGGCTTGAATGCCCGTTCGTCGAACAGCAACAGCACATCAAAGGGATTGTAGACTCTTTCCGTGCCCCGCCAGCTGTAGCCGTTGTACCAGGTCCGGATCGCGTCCCGGTCCAGACCGTCCAGCTCCGGGGCAAAGACGGTGTCGATGTCAGCGTCGGTATAGCCGCAGAGGGTCGCAAAGCGCGGATCGAGGCTGATGTCCTTGAGATTGTTGAGACCGGAGAACAGGC
>JAPORU010000131.1 GCA_026710045.1 Aestuariivita sp.
GGGTCATCCACCCAAGCATGATCAACGGGCGGAAGAGGTCAATCCATAATGTCTAATCCATTTTTTGGAAGATCTTGGATGATGAACACCGGAGAAGCGATCACAGTATTTAGCCAACGCAGGATTCGGATAACTCAAGTCATTTTTTTTGACAGATTGGACAGTCGGATCGCGATCCGACCGCGATCTTGCGTGTCTCAGCCCAAAGCGCATCGTAGACGAACATGAAACCACGCAGAGTCTGGTCAATGCCAACCACGATCTTGATGGCCTCTAGAGCCATCATAGATCCAATGACTCCAGGCAAAGGTCCAATAACCCCCGCCTCCGCACATGTTGGTGCAAGACCGTCTGCGGGCGGTTCTGGAAACAGACACTGATAACACGGTCCGTTTTTCGCGGGGTCAAAAACACTCACTTGACCTTCCCATTGCGTCAACGCGCCCGATACAAGTGGTTTTCTTTTTTCCACACAAACACGATTGACCAGGTATCGCGTCTCAAAATTATCCGAGCCATCCAGAATCACATCAAAATCATCAATGAATAACGGTGCATTATGCTCGTCAATTCGACGATGATAGGCCTGCACGTCAACGAAGGGGTTCAATGCACGCATCGCGTATTCCGCCGAAAACACTTTCGGCATATCAATGTCCGAATCATGGTGGATGACCTGACGTTGCAAATTAGAACTTTCCACCACGTCGTCATCAATCACACCAATTCGCCCGACGCCGGCCGCACTGAGATAATAAAGGGCCGATGAGCCCAGGCCGCCAGCCCCGACAACCAATACGCTTCCAGCCTTGAGCGCTCGTTGCCCGACCCCACCGACCTCGCGCAACATAATATGACGCGAATAGCGATCAAGTTCCGTACGTGAGAGCGTGACTGATCGGACAGAATCGTGATGATCTCGAACCAAGGCTATTTCCTCTGCCGTCAATCACAAACGATTTAAACCAAAGCGATACGAAAGAAACAAGAGAGCAAATCCCCCGATCAACAACCAAGTGGCCGGCGAACCTCCCGTGACATCACGTACGGGGTAATGTTCCGGCAACACAAACTGCGCACCCAGGACCGCAATATAGAGAACTCCAATTATCCGCTGACGCGCGGCGTACGGCATATTAAACAACATGCCGAGTCCCCAAAGCGTTGCCGCAAAGAGTGCGACTAGACCCATCAATCCGTGCCCGTCGACCCAAATCCACCCATACCGCGCTCCGTCGGACAAAGGTGGTCCGTTACCTCAAATTGAGCACGAACAATCGGTGCCACAACCATCTGTGCAATACGATGACCATGACAGATTTCAAAAGGATCGGGTCCTGTATTCATGAGAAGAACATATAACGGTCCGCGATAATCACTATCGATGGTCCCCGGCGCATTCACCAAGGTCAATCCGTACTTGAGAGCCAAACCCGAACGCGGTCGAATTTGAATCTCATAACCATCCGGTACCTGAACGCGAAGACCCGTCGGTACCGATACACGCTCAAACGGTTGCAACGTTATCGACCCATGCGGTACATTTGCCCGCAAATCCGCACCAGCGGCACCAATGCTCTGATATGATGGCATCGGAATCGCAGGATCAAACCCCAGCTCTCGCATGATCAGAACTTTGACCGTATCAGTCATCTAAGGCGGTCGCGATACGGTCGACAAGCCGCCGAGCCACCGCAGTCTTCTCCATACACGGCCAATATTCTGTTTCCGTTGACGACATGAATATAACTTTGTTCCTTGACCCGCCCATCACGCCGACCTCGGAGCTTACATCATTGGCGATGATCCAGTCGCACCCCTTTTGTTCCAATTTTTTCCGGGCGTTCATTTCGATGTTGGCAGTCTCGGCAGCAAATCCAACGATCAAACGTGGACGATCTTTCTCTTTCCTCGATACCGTCTTCAAAATATCAGGATTTTCGGTAAGTTCGAGAACCGGAACCTGACCCGCATGCTTCTTTATTTTGCTGTTCGCTACCGAAGTCAAACGCCAGTCCGCGACAGCGGCGACGAAGATACCAACATCAGATGGAAGAGCTCTATCAACGGCTATCGCCATTTCACGGGCCGTTTCCACTTCAATCCTTTCCACCTTTCCTTGAGGCAAAACGGCCGCAGGACCGGTGATAAACACAACATCAGCTCCACGGCGTGCGAGTTCCGTGGCAATCGCTGATCCTTGTGCCCCTGAAGAGCGATTGGCAATATAACGTACTGGATCAATAGATTCATGCGTTGAACCCGATGTCACGACGATACGCCGGCCAGTCAGGCGACGGTCCGAAAACCGACGTTCAATGGCCGCAATGATCTCTGTTGGTTCGGCCATTCGGCCACAACCGTATTCTCCACACGCCATGTCACCGTCATTCGGACCCACACACTCAATGCCATCATCAATCAGTGTTGCATGATTGCGACGTGTTGCCGGATGCGCCCACATACGTACATTCATCGCGGGAGCCAGCAAGACTGGTGTGTCCGTCGCCAATATCACCGTTGTGGCCAGATCATTCGCCATCCCCGCCGCCATCTTGGCCATCAAATCAGCAGTAGCCGGCGCCACGACAATCAGATCCGAAGCCCGGGACAGTTGAATATGACCCATTTCAACTTCGTCATCGTAATGGAACAAAGTGCGATGAACCTTTTGTCCCGCCAGAGCGGATACCGATAACGGCGTTACAAATTCTTCACCGGCATACGTCAAAATAGGTGTCACGGACGCGCCCGACTCCGAGAGGCGACGAATCAGCTCAAGAGACTTATACGCCGAAATACCGCCACCAATAATGAGCAAGATTCGCTTTCCAGCGAGCACAGACACTTGTTGCCACCTTACATTCATCTCGCAATCCGTGAAGGACAATCACCTCTCACGAGAAAAGATATTCAGAACTTTCCCGACACACGACCGATATTCAAATGTTAAGAAAACTGAAATCACGGTCTCTTGCTGCCAAATCACAAAGCCAACGACATGTTCAATCCACTCGGGTTCTCTCAATCATGATCGTGCACACAAATGACCTACCCTTTCCGTATCGCCAGGTTTTCTGTATCATACGGACTATTGTCGGTTACGGTCACATTCCAAAGCGAATCGAACATCTTAACCTTCAGCTTGGTTCCGGGTTTTGTATATTGAGGCTTTACATATCCCAGACCAATTGACGTCTCAAACGCTACCGAATAACCGGCCGACGTTAACCGACCAATCCGATCCTTCCCGTCATATAGAGCTTCACGCCCCCATGGATCCGCGTCCTTTGGACCATCAATCAAAAAAGTACAACATCTTGAACGAACTCCAGTCGACAGAAGTTTTTCCTTACCTCTGAACTCCTTGCTCAAATCAACGAAATTTTCCAATCCGGCCTCGAGCGGAGTTGCATCACGACCCAGTTCCGTCCCAAAGGCACGATAGGATTTTTCCTGCCGAAGCCAGTTTTGCGCACGCGCCCCGACCAGCTTAAGGCCATGCGACGTCCCGGCAGAGACCAACATATCCCACAAATAGGTTTGCATTTCTATGGGATGATGCAACTCCCAACCCAGTTCACCCGTATACGATACGCGAATGGCACGCACCGGACACATTCCAAGTTCAAGAGAACGATAACTCAACCACGGAAATCGCGCATTGCCCAAAGCCGTTTCCGGATCCACATCCTTCACAATGTCTGACAACACCGATCTTGAATTCGGCCCCGAAATCGCAAACACGCCCCATTGGGTTGTCACGTCAAAACACTCGATATATCCAAATTCGGACATCTTGATCGCAATCGATTTTTGTAGGAAATCACTGTCATAAGTAGCCCATGCGCCAGCACTCACCAGATAGTACTCATCCTCTGCCAACCGAAGGATCGTATACTCGGTACGCGTCGTTCCATGATCTGTAAGTGCAAAAGAAAGATTAATCCGTCCCACACGCGGCAATTTATTGCACGTAAACCAGTCAAGAAAAGCGGTCGCACCTGGACCTCGAACAACATGCTTGGCAAATGCGGTTGCATCAATGAGTCCCGCCGTACCACGAACCGCCTCAGCTTCGTCCCTCACAAACGACCACCACTGTCCGCGCCGAAAGGATCGGGACTCATGATCGAAATTGGCAGGCGCATCCGGATCCCCGTAATAATTTGGTCGCTCCCAGCCATTAATCTGTCCAAATTGTGCCCCAAGAGCTTTTTGCCGGTCATAAACAGCTGACGTACGCAAGGGACGACAGGCCTCGCGTTCTTCATCAGGATGATGGAGAATATACACATGCTCGTACGCCTCTTCATTTTTACGCATGGCATATTCGGTTGTCATCCAAGAGCCGTAGCGCTTGGGATCAAGACTCGCCATATCAATTTCGGCTTCACCGTCGACCATGATTTGAGCAAGATAATGTCCTGTGCCACCCGCAGCCGTAATGCCAAATGAAAAGCCTTCGGCCAACCACATGTTTTGCAATCCGGGGGCCGGACCGACCAATGGGTTTCCATCGGGTGTATAACAAATCGGACCATTAAAGTCGTCTTTAATACCAACATCCTGCGAAGAAGGAATACGGTGGATCATCGACATGTATTCTTCTTCAATTCTTTCCAAATCAAGGGGGAAGAGATCCGCCCTGAAGCTCTCTGGAACGTCATATTCAAATCGGGCCGGTGCGTTGCGCTCGTAAGGACCCAAGATCCACCCGCCGCGCTCTTCCCGCACATACCACTTTGCGTCAGCATCACGTAGCACCGGATGCTGCGGATTGTCTTTACGCCATTCAATTAACTTCGGATCCGGCGCGGTAACAATATACTGATGCTCAACAGGTATGGCCGGAATCTTTAACCCCAAGAGTCGCGCGGTGCGTTGCGCGTGATTACCAGTTGCCGTCACAACATGCTCGGCATGGACTGTCATCTGTTCGCCAGTCGCGACAAGATTGCCGCCCTTCTCACTCAATTTCGTACATACAACATCCCAATGCTGACCCGTCCACTTAAACCCATCAACCTGCCACTTTCGCTCAATATCCGCTCCAAGCTGGCGGGCACCTTTCGCCATTGCCATGGTAACATCAGCAGGATTGATGTATCCATCCGTGGGATGATACAGTGCACCTTTCAGATCATCTGTACGTACCAGAGGCCATCGGTCAAAAATGTCCCTTGGCGAAAGCCACTCATAAGGAACTCCGCACGTTTCTGCGGTCGAGGCATAGAGCATATATTCGTCCATACGCTCCGCAGTCTGAGCCATGCGCAAATTCCCAACAATAAAGAAGCCTGGATCTAAATCCGTTTCCTCCTTCAGCGTTTTATAGAATTCAACAGAATATTGGTGAATATGCGTTGTAGCATACGACATATTAAAAAGCGGCAACAATCCTGCCGCGTGCCACGTTGAACCTGACGTCAACTCGTCACGCTCCAGCAAGAGAACATCGTTCCAACCCGCCTTCGCCAAATGATAGGTAATCGAGGTACCAACGGCTCCACCACCAACGACAAGAGCCCTGCAATGTTGCTTCATTCGACCCCTCCCAAGATTCCGGCCAAAACTTCCTTTATCCGTAGTGGCCGCCGATACTCGAAATCAAGTCGACTACCGATAGCCGGAATACGACATCTCGTCCGCGGCAATGTTGCGACATCCTGTCTAACGGGTTGCCGACACG
Organism: Aestuariivita sp.; assembly: GCA_026710045.1. Classification (GTDB taxonomy): domain Bacteria; phylum Pseudomonadota; class Alphaproteobacteria; order Rhodobacterales; family Rhodobacteraceae; genus JAPORY01. Next base: position 5,693 of record JAPORU010000131.1, read on the forward strand.
CGCAAGAAAAGTGACAAACATTACGCGATGCCGGAAGGAAACCCCGCACCATTTCGTAATCCCACATTCGCATCAGGGTCCTATAGCATAAGTTCATCGGAAACGAATTTGTCGAGTCGTTATTATTGCAGAATTTTTCCCGGATTTAGTATATTGTGTGGATCGAACGCTTTCTTCACTGCGAGCATGAAATCGGTCGCAAGACCGAGCTCCGATTTTAAATAAGATATTTTACCCTGCCCAACGCCATGCTCACCCGTACAGGTTCCGTCCATCGAGATCGCAAGGTCATTGAGCCATCCAACATAATGTCGAGCCCGTGAACATTCATCGGAATCACTGAGATCAACAAGCAAGGCGGTGTGGAAATTACCGTCCCCCACATGGCCAGCAATTGTGCCCGACAGATTCAACTCTGTGAGCTTTTCTTGTGCGGCGGTCACACATTCCGCAAGCCGTGATATTGGAACACAAACATCCGTAACCATAGCCTGTTTGCCCGGATACATCGCCAGAATCGCCCAGTAGGCATCATGCCGTCCTTTCCAGAGACGAGTCCGATCCTCCGTCGTCGTCGCGGACTCATATCCATGTCCGCCCATCTCCTCAGCGAGATGTTGAAAAAGATCAACCTGCTCATCAACCCCACTCTTTGTACCGTGAAATTCAAGGAGCAAAAGAACATCTTCCGGTAAATTGAGTTTTGAATAGGCGTTTATGGCACGGACCGTGGCAATATCAAGCAATTCGATACGCGCAATCGGCAGACCATACTGAATCGCCTGCATTGTCACCTGGCAAGCAGCATCAACCGATGGAAAAGAGCAGACAACTGCGGAAATGCTCTCTGGAATTCCATGCAATTTCAACGTAACTTCGGTGATCAGTCCCAAAGTCCCTTCCGAACCGACCATTAACCGCGTCAAGTCATATCCGGCCGAAGACTTCTTGGCACGACGGGCCGTGCGAATGATTGATCCATTCGCCATGACTGCCTCAAGCGCAATGACGTTATCTTTCATAGTACCGTATCGTACGGCGTTCGTTCCCGATGCACGTGTCGCGGTCATTCCTCCGAGCGAAGCATTGGCTCCCGGATCAATCGGAAAGAACAACCCCTGATTACGAAGATGTACGTTGAGATCATCTCTCGTCACACCTGGTTGTACGACAACCTGCATATCTTCAGCGTAGACATCCAGAATACTATTCATCTGTGAAACATCGACCGAAATCCCGCCGAACGGCGCGTTCACGTGCCCTTCCAAGGATGTGCCGGTACCATAGGGAATGACCGGGACTCGATAGTCAGCACAGATCTTTATCACATCCTTTACGTCGTGCTTATCGGTCGCAAATACGACGGCATCGGGGATCTGATTCTCGATCCACGTCGTCGTGTGACCATGCTGCTCCCTTATGGAAAGTCCTGCCTGGAACCGATCACCAAAACGCTGTTTCACAACTCCCAGCGCAATTTCGAAGTTGCGTTCACCACAACATGACCCGACGGACTGTTCCATCGCATAATACTCCCCCAACAATCACTGACGCCACAGACATCCGCTGACACGCGAATAGAAAATACCGTGCGACAACCGTTTATCACACATCAAAAAGAAGACAAAAATATCATCGTCAGCCTAATCCGTAATCCACTCGGTCACACCGTCCGACCAAACCCCTGCTTACATGATGTATGTACAAAGGGCCGCAAATTATTCTCAAGCAACCTCGCTACGATACGATCGATTCCTCTCACAACATCGACGGCACAACCTGATCAGGAGGACGATGTCCATCCTCAAATGTCTTGATATTGATGATCACCTTCTCGCCCATCTCAATGCGACCTTCCTTTGTAGCCGATCCCATATGCGGCAACAGGACAACGTTGGTAAGAGCCCGTAGGCGCGGATTAATCTTTGTTCCGTGCTCGTAAACATCCAATCCGGCTCCCGCAATTTGACCCGCCCGAAGCAAACGCGTGAGCGCATTCTCATCAACAACTTCACCGCGCGATGTATTAATCAGAACAGCCTCGGGTTTCATCAACTGAAGACGCCGCGCATTCATCAGATGAAACGTTGACGGAGTCGACGGGCAGTTAATGCTGATCACATCCATACGGGCAATCATTTGATCAAGACTCTCCCAGTAGGTTGCTGAAAGCGAAGCCTCGGTTTCCGAATGCAACTTTCGACGGTTGTGATAATGAACTTGCATCCCAAAGACCACGGCACGCCGGGCAACAGCTTGGCCAATGCGGCCCATACCGAGAATACCAAGACGGCGTCCACCAAGGCGCCCGCCCAGGAGCGCGGTCGGAGCCCATCCTTCCCACGTCCCTTGCTGCATCAGTGCCAGCCCTTCCGGCATGCGGCGCGTCACGGCAAGAATGAGTCCCATTGTCATATCCGCTGTATCCTCAGTGAGAACTCCGGGTGTGTTGGAAACCAAGACGCCTCGCTGCCGTGCTGTTGACACATCAATATGATCGATACCGGCTCCGTAATTTGCAATCAATTTCAGCTTCTCGCTGGCCTGACCAATCAAACCGGCATCAATCTGATCCGTAACCGTCGGTACGAGAACATCCGCGCTGCGCACCGCTTCAACCAATTCCGCACGTGACATCGGTTGATCATCCTGCCGCAACCGAACATCGAACAGTTCCTTCAAGCGTGCTTCAACCGCATCTGGCAAACGTCGCGTCACAACAATGCTTAACGGTTCCTTAACCACGAAAATCTCCTCTTTGAATTCATCACCAATCAAATTATAGAATGTGAGCCGTTGTTACCGTCGCACCCAAAATATCGCCATACGAAAGTAGCATCTGTTCCGTATCAGAGATCAACAAACCGGAGCCAACTGTGAACAACTTGAGATTAGCAATTATTGCACTGTTTGCAACCTCAGTTTTGTTTGCAAATCCTAACCAGGCGATCGGGCAAGACACAACAGCAGGGCCTGTAACCAACTTACCTTTACCACGGTATGTCTCTATGAAAGCGCCAAAGAGTAATGTGCGGCGCGGTCCGTCACTCAGTCATCGCATCGACTGGGTCTATCATCACAGGAACATGCCCCTCATGATTACCGCTGAACACGGACACTGGAGGCGTGTATCGGATAAAGACGGTCAAGGCGGTTGGATCCATTATGCTCTGCTCTCCGGCGTACGAACAGTCATCGTCATTCAAGATCGATCAGCCCTTTATCTGCGTCCGTCCAAAACCTCTGCCTTGGTGGCATCACTTGAGAAAGGTGTCATCGCAAAACTCGAGAAATGCACCGTTGACTGGTGTCGATTGAGCGTCGACAGTTATCAAGGCTGGGCTCAAATACAAAATATCTGGGGTACGTCAGAGAAAGACATCAGACCTTAGTGACGCGGTGCACATGTCCGCACCATCACGATTATCGAAGCCTCCGGCTGGAGACGGACCCCGAATATAAGACAAACCTCCAATGTAAACACATGCATTATGCGCCTTTGTAGACCAACAGTGCGTTGCCGCAACCAAGACCGGAAGACTAATTGATCATATCTCGATTAATACTCGGGAGAGTTCGACAAAGAGCGTAACACACATACACACCGGAGCAGGGAACAAAATTGCGCCTTCCACTTACTTTCATTTTGATAACTGTGTTATTGGATGCGATGGGGATCGGCTTAATCGTACCGGTCATGCCAGACCTCATTTTGGAGTTGCAGGGGGGAACGCTTGCACAGGCCGCGCTTTGGGGTGGAATACTCTCGACTGTTTTTGCGGTAATGCAGTTTTTGTTTGGACCTCTTCTGGGATCACTTTCTGACCGATTTGGCCGCAAGCCGATATTGATCATCTCACTCCTGGTGATGAGTGTCGACTATCTGGTGATGGCGACCACGTACTCAATTTGGCTGTTGCTGCTCTTGCGCATCATCGGCGGCATTACCGCGGCCTCAGGCGCAACAGCCGGTGCCTATATTGCCGACATCTCGGAACCGGAACAGAAAGCGGCAAATTTCGGATTGCTCGGCGCGGCATTTGGCCTTGGTTTTGTGCTCGGACCTCTGGTCGGTGGATTTCTGGGTGGATTCGGCACACGTGCACCGTTTTTTGCGGCCGCCATACTTGCCGCACTCAATGCCGCCTTTGGCTATCTGGTCTTGAAGGAAACAGTGACAAACCAAATCATGCGGGGGTTTTCCTGGACCCGGGCAAATCCCTTCGGAGCCCTCCGACACATTTCCCGATTACCGGGAATTGGATGGTTGTTGATCGTCTATTTTACATACTCCGTCGCATTCTATGTCTATCCTGCGGTTTGGGCTTACTTTACCCAGGAGCGCTTTGGATGGGGCCCGCAAACAATTGGCATTTCTCTTGCCCTCTTTGGGCTCACGATGGCGGTTGTTCAAGGTGGGTTAATTCGCATTATCCTTAAGTGGGCCGGCGAGCGATTCACCGTCATTTATGGCCATCTTTTTGATATGATTGCTTTTTTCCTTCTCGCCTTTGTGACCAGCGGTGTGATCGCCTTATTCCTGACCCCCTTTGCAGCGCTCGGTGCGGTCATCACGCCGGCCATTCAAGGCATAATGTCGAAAATCGTATCCGATGATGCGCAAGGTGAACTGCAAGGGGTTTTGGTGAGCTTGAACGCGCTTGCGATGATCACAGCGCCGATGGCCATGACCTGGATTTTTGCCTTCTTCACGTCTTCGACAACCCCGCTCTATCTACCCGGTGCTCCCTTTCTGTTGTCGCTTGTTCTGATCGCCATCAGTTTGCTTGTTTTCTTACGCTATCGCGAAGCAACCAACTGAAAATGAGTTTTTCGAAATGCCAAGGATCACGCACGAATGCTGTCCCCAATTAACGACGGACTTATCCGGTCGCGACCGCAACGCGTCTTTGCCGTTCTTCGTAACCGGTTCGTTCATTCCAGGACATCACATATCAAAAGTCTGGATAGCCTACTTATCAACGTGTCCGGCCTCGGGTAAACGGACAGTCGCTACGCGATGTCCAACAGGTAGCAGATTTCTTCACTTGTGACTTTGTTCTTGTATCACAATCAAAGAACCGTCACTCTGACCGCACGGTCAATCCAGGAAATATATCGTGAAGAAAATTAAGGCAGCCGTCTGTCATGCCTTCCATGAGCCCTTAGTCATTGAAGATATCATTCTTGGCGAGCCCCGATTTGGCGAAATTGAAGTTACACTTGCAGCTGTAGCAATATGCCATTCAGATATTTCCTATGCAGAGGGGGCTTGGGGCGGAACGTTACCCGCCGTGTACGGTCATGAAGCCGCCGGAATAATTTCGCAAGTCGGTCCGGGCGTGAGGTCTCTGAATGTTGGCGACCACGTGATTGTTACCCTCATAAAGAGTTGCGGGGTCTGTGTTCAATGCTCGCAAGGCCGTCCGACACTCTGCAGCGCTTCGCACGACGAACACCTGGAATCGCTTCAAACAGACGAAGGCCAGAGCCTTCACAAGGCGATGAATTGTGGCGCCTTTGCCGAAAAAGTTGTTGTCGATCAAAGCCAAGTTGCCGTCATTCCAATTGATATGCCAATGGATTCGGCCTGTCTCATGGCATGCGGAGTCATTACCGGAATCGGAGCCGTCGTCTTCTCGGGCCGCCTCAAACCCGGTCAGGATGTTGTGATCATTGGTGCTGGGGGAGTTGGACTCAATGCAATCCAAGCCGCTCGAATCGCCGGGGCACGCCGAATTATCGCCGTCGATCTATCCGAAAATAAACTGCAAACCGCTCTTGAGTTCGGAGCCACGAACGGAGTATTAGCGACACAAGGGCAACCGTATCGGACCACGATCGAAATCCTTGGAAAGGGAGCCGACTTGGTCGTAGTCACAGTCGGATCAATTGCGGCTTACAACCAGGCTCCGCACTATCTTGGACATAGAGGACGGGTTATCATGGTCGGTATGCCACCCTCAGGTGCCACATCGGAAATTGAGCCTGTCATTCTCGCATTTTCTGGACACGGTTTAATCGGATCCAAGATGGGCGATGTCGTCATTCAGAGGGACATTCCGTGGATTGTCGATCTTTATCAGCAAGGGCGTCTCAAACTCGATGAACTCATCTCGAAACACTGGGCATTCAACCAAATCAACGAAGCCATCGCAGACACCAAAACCGGAACCGCAAAACGGAACGTGATTATGTTCACTTGACGCTTCCGTTGACGCACATAATCCGCCATCTTATCATCAGAGTTAAAGCCTTCGAGACACATGATCAATCGTGGAAGCTTCCAGCTCACATAATATGTGATATTATCAGAATAGAACCCACTTCAATCGGTACGCAAAGTCTCAGAGAATACGCCCATCCGGAATATGAACGCCTGATCCGCTTCGACACGAAAATCGAGAGATGTGTATACAACTGAGCGGTTTGTTCTATCAAAAAAACTTAAACTTGTTACGTTAGTCACCACGACCCACGCTATGCTCATCAGAATACTGCTGATACTCTTGGTACTAGCACACCCAGCCATCGCGCGTGAAACCGTTCAGTTGACAACGCACAACGCACCCGCGGAGTTGATCGAAACACTGCGGAGCGCATCCCTTGTAATCAGAATCGCAGAACAACCGTCAAAGAGACCCGAAGATATACTCGCCGCGGCTCAAGCAGACTATCGGCGTCTCCTGGAAATTCTCTACGCAGAAGGGAGATACAATGGAGTCGTGAACATAGGCATTGACGGGGTCGAAGCGGCCACCTTGTCACCTCTCGATCTTGCTGACATTATTCAAGATGTTGAAATTATCTTGGACGCAGGTTCCGTTTTTCAGTTCGGAGAGATCAACGTAAGTCCGTTACCGGCATCAGCGGAACTGCCTGAAGAATTCGCCTCAGGAAAGACGGCCAAGAGCGGAGTCATCGCACAGGTGGCAAAGGACGGCATCGAAGCGTGGCGAATGAAAGGACATGCTGCCGCTGCAATCAAAGACCAGAGAGTCACAGCAAATCATCGCAAACGCGAACTTGATGTCGAACTTACTCTCGATCCCGGCCGTGCCCTCCGTTTCGGAACCTTTACGATCACGTCGGATACACGTGTGTCCCATTCCCGAATTCAAGAAATCGCAGGACTACCCGAGAACGCATTATTCTCACCCGCCCTATTGACAGATGCGATCCGCCGACTGCGCCGAACCGAAACCTTCAGTTCTGTCACGCTGACTGAAGCAGAAAATTCAGAAACAGACGATCGCATCGATATTGAAGCTCATGTGACGGATGCCTTGCCACGCCGCTTTGGCTTTGGGGGAGAATATTCGACCACCGAAGGAATATCCGTTTCAGGGTATTGGTTGCACCGCAATCTCATGGACGGCGCAGAGCGCCTGCGCACAGACGTCACGATATCGGGGATTGGCGGCGAAACCAACGGTACCGATATGGTCTTTACAGCGCGCTATACACGACCCGCCAATCCCGATCCGGACACAAACTTATTTTTTCAATCCAGCCTTGAACGACTCAATGAAAGGGATTTTCGTGCCCTTCAGTTTGACGCAATTGTTGGACTCGAACGAATCTTTTCAGAGAACTTGCGGGCGACGACCGCGATAGACTGGCAACAGTCCCGCGTCGAAGATCGCGGTAATCAAAATTTCTATTCGCTCAGTCTTGTCAACTCCGCCGAGTTTGATCGACGTAACGACAAGTTCGGAGCCGATGCCGGGGAATACATCCAAGCCGAATTGCGACCTTTTTTCGGTTATGGGAAAGCACAATCTGGTGTAAGATTGTTCATGGACGGGCGACTTTACCGACAACCCTTTCAACAATTTACAACGGCAGGCCGCCTGCAATGGGGATCCGTCAATGGAGTATCAGGCGAACGAACACCTCCTGGATTTTTATTTTACTCCGGCGGAAGCGTCACCGTTCGTGGACATGATTATCAATCATTGGGAATAGACCTCGGTAATAACAGACGGCGTGGAGGACGTTCCTTCCTTGGAACCTCTCTGGAAGGTCGTATATCAAACGCCAGTCCTGTAAGTTACGTCATCTTTGCCGACGCAGGATACATCGGTGAAAACGCGTTACCAGACGGAACAGGAGACTGGCACAGTGGCGCTGGAGTTGGTATTCGCTATGATACCGGCATAGGCCCAATTCGCGCCGATCTCGCTTTCCCTGTCAACGGCGTAGGACACGGGGCGAAATTCTATATAGGAGTGGGACAAGCATTTTGAATCATATCGTTGCATCAACTCTGATTGTTTGGATAGGTCTCGCTCACATGGTTATTGCCGAGACTCCTGCAGAGACATCACAAAAAGGACTGTTTGCAGACCTTCTTGAGCAAAGTCTCTCGACTGATGAGCGATTTGTTGAGGTAAGAGGATTTAAAGGGGCTTGGAGTTCGAAGGCGACTGTTGAGGAACTAACCGTTGCCGATACCGACGGAATTTGGCTTCGGCTTAACGATCTGGTTCTCGATTGGAATCGGACAGCGTTGCTGCGCCGGCAAATAAAAATTAACGCACTAACCGTAAGTGATATTTGGGTCGACCGTCAACCGCGAAGGAAACCGCAGAGTTGGTCCCCGGAAGCCACAGAATTTCAACTTCCTGAATTACCGGTTTCAATACAGATCGACCATCTTGATATACAAACGGCGCGCCTCAATAAATCCGTTCTGGGTCAGCACCTGACGCTGCAAGCTACCGGTAACGCGTCACTTACAAGAGGCGAAGGTCGACTAAATTTTGAAGTCAATCGGCGTGACGAAATCGAAGGCGCGTTCAATATCCATCTCGCATATGACAATAACCAACAAGAGCTGTCCGTTGATCTGTCCTTAACGGAAGAAGCCAATGGAATAATCGCGAGTCTGCTCAGCATCCCAAACAAACCGTCGGTCGAGTTGAACATAAAGGGAAGTGGGCCACCCGATCAGTTCTTCGCGACCGTCGATCTAAAGACAAACCAAATAGAACGCATAACAGGTATGGTTCGAACGCAGGTACATCGCCAATCGACGGATCCAGATGTCCCCCCGATTACGGAATTTGTCACCAATCTCGAAGGAAACATAACATCGCTCCTTTCGGACGACTATCGACCATTTTTTGGCCAACGTGCCACACTTTCCGTCATCGTACAAAATAATAAGGAGAATAATATCGTCTTAAGAGAACTCACGCTCAACACACGAACTCTGAACATAACGGGATCGGGCCACTTCACCGCGGACCGATGGCCAATTTCCCTCGATCTCAGCGGGCAGTTTTCCGATCCAGACGATAAGCCCGTGCTCCTGCCTCTCCCCGGAACAAAAACGTGGATACGGACGGGTTCCTTTAAACTGCATTATGACGCACAGCAAAGTAATATATGGATGTTAGATGCCAACATCTCCGCCTTCCATAACGCTGCGGTCTCAATCGAGACTTTAAGCCTTAATGGGTCCGGTGTCCTCGCAAATCAGACCGATAAACGCCCGCGGAGCGTTTCCATGGGGCTTAGATTTACCGCAGACGGCCTGGATTTTTCACAGGAAACCTACCGTCAGGCTGTTGGCCGCGAGATATCTGGGAGATTATCAGCATATTGGAAAGCAGGAACGTCTGTTAGCATTGATCCATTCTTCATTTCAGGCGAGAATTATGACATAGCTGGCTCGGGAACAATTGAAGGGCCTATCGAAGATCTCAAGACCTCAGGAAATGTCCGTTTCACCTTCAACGATCTTTCACGCCTATCGACATTATTGGGTCGTGACATCAAAGGAACAGGAAACGGTATGCTCAACGGCTGGTTTAAGCCTTTGGAGCAGTCTTTTGATCTTGACCTGGCGGGACGTACAACCAATCTCGACGTTGGACAAACCCAACTCAACACAATCTTGAACGGACCATCACGGTACACCATTCGAGCGAAACGCGATACGGAAGCGTTGCGTATACCCGATCTGGAATTTAAATCGTCGCAAGCGTCACTAAATGCTTCAGCGTTGTTTTCCGAAGATGCCGGAAACATTCATCTGACATTAGAAATTCCCGAAATCGAAATTATCGCGGAAGATCTCGATGGTCCATTTCTTGGCGCGTTTTCGGCACGACGTGTAGGTGAAAAGTGGGCAATGAATGCCGACATTACCGGTGCGGGTGACATGAAACTGACAGGTGAAGGGACAATCGATCAACAGGGCGAAGGTGAAAACATCCGTCTCACAGGGCAATTTCCGCTCGCAATCCTGAGTCAATCTTTTGGATCTCGAAGCGTCAGTGGCCTCGCCGAACTTGACCTTGAAGTGAACGGACCTTTAAAGATCGAATCGCTCTCCGGCTCCCTTACCATCGACTCATTCCGTCTCTACGATCCCGAATTGCAGATGGCTGTGACCGATGTGGCCGGCACAATCGATATTACCGAAGAAACCGCAATCGTCGCATCGAATGGAGCTTTCTCCACGGGGGGAACGTTCGATCTATCCGGGCAGATAACACTTGCAGACCTTTATCAAGCCACCATACGTACGAAACTCAATACTGTTGTCTATAGTAATCCCAGACTTGGCTTCATTGAACTCTCAGGGACACTGGACATTACAGGCCCACTTGCCTCTAACGCCCTAATCTCCGGACAAATTGAACTGAACCGCGCCGAGATACAACTGCAGACACAATCAGAAACGAGTACAACATCCATCCCGGTTCTAATTCATATCTTCGAATCACCAAACTCGAAAGCGACCCGAACCCGCGCCGGCCTGGCCAAAATTTCGCATAATGATACACAAGATAAGCCCCCCTATCAACTCGACATCGCCATCACTTCAGCATCCGAAATTTTTCTGCGAGGTGCCGGACTTGATACCGAACTTGGTGGAGAATTACGCCTACAAGGCAGTATTGGAACGGTGGTTCCAGTTGGGAGATTCGAGTTAATTCGCGGATGGCTCGACATACCTGGAAAGAGATTGCCGCTCAGTGAAGGGACAATCTGGATTGAGGGCAATTTTACGCCACACTCAGAGTTAATTGCCTCGACAAATGCCGACGACGTAGTCGTCGACGTGAGGATCAGTGGCCAACCCGACAATTTGAGTGTTGTCTTGAGCTCGCGCCCCGAACTACCAGAAGAAGAAGTTCTCGCGCGCCTGATCTTGGGACGATCACTTGATAAGATTTCACCTTTACAAGCGGCACATCTCGCGGATGTTGCCTCACGAATAGCGGGACGCGGTGGCCAAGGGATTGTCGCCCGATTACGCGATAATTTTGGACTCGATGATCTGGATCTGTCTTCCGATGAAGAAGGCGACGTCCGCGTACGAACCGGAAAATACTTGTCCGAAGATCTCTATACTGAAATCGAGGTTGGCTCGGACGATGACACAGACATCAACCTGAGATTTGATCTGAGCCAATCCCTTTCCGTTAAGGGTCGGGTCGGCGTAAAGGGTGACACAGGTTTTGGACTCTTTTTTGAACGCGACTACTGAGGACGTCTTGATATCGCGATCCGAGTGAAATTTCGGACCTAACGGACCCCATAGAAGCTTGCCGGCCCCAATACGATGTTCACGTCTACGACATGACAGTCACAACTCAACTATAGATTCATGATGCCATCAAAGTTTCATGCCACGTCGGACAAAAATAACTTTTATTCACCGATGAATATCTAAAATCCTCAAACGCCGATCCAAGTATTTCTTCTACTTAGTAGAGAAAAGTCTCGCTTTACTTCTCATCTCTAAGCCGATAGAAAGGTTCGTAAAAGAGAAAAGTGAGGATTAAACAATGGCTATTTTAGACGATTCTATTGAACCACTTCTAGAATTACAGACTAATGTGGTCAGCCTCCAGTCAGATATCTTAGATGTAAAATCAGATATCGTAGACTTAAAATCAGATGTTTCGGATATAAAATCTAATATTGCGACAATACTTTACTCGTATGGATCAGCTAAAAGATATGATGCCAATTGCGGGACCGAGAAACTGGCCGGATCAGGGTTGAATCTAGTTCTAAAATCAAATCTAACAAATCCGCCTCTAGAGACGGATTTGTTCAATCTTGAAAAAGCGTGCCTCTGATGAAACTTAAAAGGTTCGCCAAGTTAAGTATGTAAGGCACTTTATTATATTTGTTCGAAAGATATCAAGAAGCGCACTGCGTGCTGACGCGTTATACATCTTCAACGAACCAAGCCTTTGCATAACCAGATAACACGACCTGAATTCGCCCCCCAGACGCATCTGCTCTATGATCGGACAGGACATCACGCAACCGAACATGACTGCGCAGACCTAAGTCTGTACATCTTACCTTCACCGTCAACCGATCGGGCGAGACGTTCACAAGAACCCAGACACGATCCCCGCGACCTTCACGAACAAGACTGAATACCCTGGGATCAACATACACCACACGTTGCCGGGAGTTTGGATGAAATGCAGGACGTTCGCGCCGCGCCGCCAACAGTTTTTTGTGACCTTCGAACGTTATCGCGCGCAGACTATCGGAACGTGCTAATGTATCGACCAAACTCTTGAAATTCAGTTTCTCACGGTTGATGGATCGATTGCGCCCGGTTTGTTCAAGTCCACGATAATCATTGCGCGACCCCAAGAGACTGTGAATATAGATCCCCGGAACACCCACTAAAGAGAGAAGAATAGTCTGAGCAGCCAGGAATTTCTCGACCTTGCAAGCGTCGCCATCTTCCGGTTCAGAAATCGCATCGAGAAAGCTGATATTCAATTCATAGGGTGATGTCTCACCGTCTGGAAGTGTTCTCATGGAGACGCGTCCACCATTGGCCTCGACATGTGCCGCCACAGACGACAACTCTTCTCGCGTCAACAACCCTTCGGCCGGACGAAGACCTATTCCATCATGCGACGACAGAAAATTGAAATACGTCGTTGATGCGGACGTCGGCTCGAGAGAACTCGCCCATTTCGATAGCCGTCTGGCATCACGCGCATAAAAGGCATGAAGCGTTAAAGGCGGCAAAGGGAACTGATACACCATATGTGCTTCATTTTTTCCGTCACCAAAATAACTGACATTCTCCGCATGCGGCACATTGGTTTCCGTAAGTAAAATAACATCCGGAAATGCTCGATCAAAGACGTATCGGATAACTTTGACGATTGCATGCGTTTCGGGCAGATGCATACATGTCGTGCCCAGTTTCTTCCACAAGAAACCAATCGCGTCCAATCGAATGAAACGTGCGCCCTTGTCGGCATAATGCAACAGCACGTCCAGAATCTCCAACAGAACATCCGGATTTGCATAATTCAAATCGATCTGATCGTCGCTGAAGGTCGTCCAGACATGACGTTGCCCCGCGATTGTCTCAACACATCGCAACAGCGGCAGCGCACGCGGTCTGGTAACGGAACTGTAATCCTCTGTCGGATCACAAACATGAAAAAAATCTCTGTACCTTGGATCATCTTCTTGAAATCCGCGAAACCACACACTTTCACTTGAAACGTGGTTAATGACTGCATCAAGCATCACGCCAAAGTCTTCGGATATCTGAACGATATGCGTCCATTGCCCGAACTCCGGGCAAATGTCGCGATAATCGATGATCGAAAAACCATCATCCGAACTCCATGGAAAACAGGGCAGAATATGAATATTATTGATGTATCCGGAAACATAGGTGCTCAGGAAATCCCTTAAGACTTCCAACGTTGGACGTACTCCATCCGCAATGGTGTCCCCGTAAGTAATCAGTATCACGTCCGTTTGATCCACCCAGCCCCGAGGAACAGAGGGCTGCTTGCAACGGCGAGCGGCAATCAAGACCTCGATTCGCGCCAGACAATCATCAACAAGATCATGAGAAAACACAACGTCAAGCAGTGCACGCAAATCAGTTGACACTTCACAAGGGGTGACGGGATCTTCTCTCTTCAACATCTCATCTCGAATTTTTATGAACCAACTCAACCCTCAAGATTCAAGTAGCAGGAATTTTCCATTAAATCTTTCGGAAAATGATTTGCTAAACCATGTTTTTTTTTGATGCAACGTAAAGAATGCAGGAGAGTAAAATCCTTCAATTCTCGAATAAACCATCAACCGATTAACCAGTAGGAAGACACCCAATCCTTCACCCAAAGTTATAAGCCCGCATGGAATAGCAATCGAAATCATCGGGTAGTGGGCGACATTGCAAACAACAGCGCGATCAGAGATCCATCAAGAAAAGCCAACAATTCATTCTGAACACGCACTGCTCAGATAGAAGCAAAATGCTGCAAACGATGTCCCAACGTCGACAAAAGTCGACAAAATATGCCAATTCACTTAACCGGAAGCACAACTTTCCTAAAAAAATTAGAATTAATGCAAAAATTTTGTTGACATTTTTGTAAAATTTTAACGAAAGATTATCTGAGGAGGAGTAAAGTTTATGTCTTCCAGTAGACGTACAACCATCGAGAGCCTGGCTCGGGATCTCGGTTTGTCCGCGAGCACCGTCAGTCGTGCCCTGAATGGATATACCGATATTTCGGATGAGACTCGTCGTCGTGTCCAGGAATCCGCCGATGATGCCGGGTATAAGTTGATTTCTGAACGTAAGAAACGATTAACCCCGACCAACGCGGTCGGCTTAGTAGTTGAAATGTGGTCCCTGGATATTTCCAGCCCGTTCCTCGGTCAATTTTTGCGCGGCGCAACAGCCGCCTTACGTCGTCGAAGTTACGACTTGCTCGTCGCAAGTACGGATGGTGCGAAAGAAGCCCTGAAGGTTTATAATTATCTGATCGCCGAAGGTCGTGTGGAGGGATTTATCCTCACCCGTATTCGATCGGAAGATCCGAGAATTGCCTTACTTACCGAGCGCGATGTTCCATTCGTGTGCTTTGGGCGCGATCAATCAGGCGGACATTATGCTTGGCACGACATCGATGCCGCCGAGGCTGTCGCCAAGTCTGTCCAGTATCTGGCAGAGCGGAATCATACCGAACTCGCCTTATTGCAAGCTCCGGCAGAGATAAATTTTGTACGTTTACGCCAAAGCAGTTTTCGGGAAGCTCTGAGGCATCACGGCCTAAAAGCCAGAGAGGATCGAATCATCAATGCGGGCCTCACGGCATCCGATGGCGCCCAAGCTGCATGCACTCTGCTTCAGAGCAAGAGCCCGCCAACCGCAATCATCTGTGATCTTGATGCGCTCGCGATGGGGGCGATGTATGCCATCCGAGACGCTGGACACGTTCCCGGAAAGGATGTGTCGGTAATTGGCTACGGCGATGATCCGTTTTCCGCATTTGCAGAACCCGCCTTAACGACATTCTCGCAAGATTCAGAACTGGCCGGTCGATGGGTCGCCGAAATGTTCCTCGCCATTTTGGATGGAACAACGCCAGAAATCTTGCAGCGCATGCGTTTCGCAAAATTTGTCGAACGTCAATCCGCCGCCCGAAGAGGTGGTGTAACCAAGGCCTGATGAAAAATGACATCCCGGCCACAACACGTCAAAAGTTAGGAGACTACTCAATGAGATTCAGAAAGATATTATCTTTCGCAGCAATCGGCGCACTCTGTTCATCGATTTCCTTGGCGGAAGATATCCGATTTTGGACAACAGAAGAACAACCCGACCGCCTGGCAAAACAGCAACAGATGGCCGCTGATTTTACAGCAGCATCCGGTCATACTGTCGAAGTGATCCCGGTTCCCGAGGCTGACATAAAGACAAGAGCCACAGCGGCGCTGGCTGCAGGCGATTTGCCAGATGTCATCTACTTCCCACTGGACCACGCCTTACCTTGGGTCGAAGCGGGGATTCTTGACCCTTATGCGGCAAGTGATGCCATTGAAGATCTTGGTGCAGACACGTTTGCATCCGGGGCCCTGAACATGATGAAGTTGCCTGAGGGATACGCAGCTGTTCCGGTTGATGGTTGGACACAAATGGTTGTCTATCGCAAAGACTTGTTCGATGCAGGGGGCTTGGATGCTCCCAATTCCTATGCAAACATCATAGCCGCTCTCGATAAACTGCATAACCCACCAGACCTTTACGGGTTTGTTGCCGCAACCAAGGTCGACGAACCCTTCATGAGCCAAGTGCTGGAACATGTCTTCCTTGCAAACGCGGTATCACCAGTCGGGCCAAACGGAGCACAAGCACTTGACGTTGCGAAAACAACCGAAGTCCTGAATTTTTACAAGGCGATTGCGAAGGCGTCACCTCCCGGCGATCTTTACTGGGATCAATCCCGATCACTGTATTTCTCAGGAAATGCCGCAATGATCATCTGGTCACCCTTTATCCTTGATGAGCTAGCGGGTCTGCGCGACAGTGCGCCACCAACCATCAATGATGATAACCAGTCACGGGAACTTGCGAGCAAAACCGGTATCGTTACAAACTTTGCGGGACCATCCAATCCAGCCGGAGCCGCATGGAGTAGCATCAACTTCTTTGGGATCACCAATGATGCCAGTACCGATGCCGCCATTGACTTTGTAAAGTACTCGATGAACGAGGGGTATACGCAAACTCTCGCCATCGCACCGGAAGGAAAGTTCCCTATTCGGAACGGAACAGCGGACGATCCTGATAAATTCACCGAAGCTTGGTCCAAACTGGACGTTGGCGTCGACCGTAAAGCTCCGCTTGCGGACCTATATCCAGCCGAAATGATCCGTGAAATCGTCAATGGATTGAACGTCGCACAACGTTGGGGTGTTGTGGAAGGTCAGCTTGCT
This sequence comes from Aestuariivita sp., assembly GCA_026710045.1. Lineage (GTDB taxonomy): Bacteria > Pseudomonadota > Alphaproteobacteria > Rhodobacterales > Rhodobacteraceae > JAPORY01. The sequence goes on from JAPORU010000131.1 coordinate 22,448, forward strand.
TTGGCATCCAAAATGGTCAACAGCCAAATTATCAATCGGGTTGTTCGTGAATTCATTGATGATCAAATTGATGCGACAACCGCTATTGAAAAAATGAATGACGAACTCGCTGATATCCAGTAAGCCATCTAGGCAGCATGATCCGCCCCAAAAGGGGCGGATGTTCCTACGAACGTAACAATATAGGCACGTTATGCAAGCGACACCTCCCATCGGCACAACGCCGCTCGCAAAGCGAGAAGCACGGCTGGCTTGGGGCCTTCTTTCTCCAACCATCATCAGTGTAACCTTGGTTGTTGCATTACCTTTGCTGGCAATCTTCTGGATAAGCATTAAGCCAGTGAGCCTGGCCGATTTACGCCCACCTGTTCCAAACGTAAGAGAGGATGTTCGGGGTAGTGGTGATGAACTGTTCATCCGTTACCGACTCCGGAATTCCAGTCAGGACAAATCAATTTCAGATGTGATCCTTCGTGACACAATTCCGGACGAAGTCACAATCACGGGTGCATTACCCGAGATTTGCAGTCTTGATGAGACTGTTCTTTCGTGTGATCTGGGCACTCTTGAAGGTGGGGCCTCGGATCAACTGCGCATACCCATAACCGCCGCTGATGAAGAAGCTACCGAACAAGCCCTGAAAGGATCAAAACCCTTAATTTCTGGAGACAGCGAAAATATCCTTACAAACACAGACTTCACCTTGGATAACTTCGCGCGAGTTTTTGACGGACGTGAGTTTTGGGAAGTTCTCTGGGTTACTCTTTTCTACACCATTTTTGGTACCATCGGCGCCTTGGTCGTAGGACTCTTCGCCGCGCTCCTCCTCAACAAGGAATTCCGCGGTCAAGGAATATTGCGCGGTCTCTATTTATTTCCCTATGTCGCTCCCGTCATTGCCGTTGCATTTTCCTGGCTTATTCTCTTTGATCCTTTTTCAGGAAGTGCCAACGCTCTGCTCGTGCAAATGGGAGCCATTGATTCTTCAATAAATTTCTTCGGAGAACGTCCACAAGCGCTCATCATGGTCACATTGTTTGAGATCTGGCGCTACTTCCCGCTGTCATTTCTTTTTATCCTTGCACGCATGCAGTCAATCGACACCGATATGTACGAAGCGGCTGATATGGATGGTGCAACTCCCTTTCAAAAATTTTGGTATCTCTCCGTACCGCAACTTCTCGGAATACTCTCCGTGCTGTTCTTGTTACGCTTCATCTGGACATTTAATAAATTTGACGACATTTTCCTGCTCACAGGCGGCAATGCCGGCACACGAACACTGACCGTCAACGTCTATGAACAGGCCTTCGCCGTGTCGAACATCGGCGCCGGAGCAGCGGTCGCGGTAGTAATTTTCTGCTGCCTCCTCGGTTTCAGTTTTTTCTTCTTCCGCTTTATGTCTAAGGAGGAAGGATTATGACGTTCCTACGTCAAAGATATGTCACTGGAGCCCTTATCGGAGCACTCTGGTTGATCGTGTTGTCTACAACGATTGCTGTCGCAATGTCGTTTGTCACCGGCGATCCATTCCGTCCGGATATCCTCCTCAGCCTGGCGCTCGGTGCTCTAGCCGGAGCCTTCCTCGTTACGGGGTTGGGGCACAGTGCCGTAAGCTGGATTGCCGCCGGCGTCATGTTCGCGCTGACGACAGCAAACTTCGGACCCATGGTGATGGAATCGTCACCGATCTACAATGGGATCGGGGCCTTATTGCTGAGTGTAAGTTTTCTGATCTCAATCCAGAAAATCCTCGAATCCTGCGGATTTCAAGATCTTAACAAACACGAATGGGAAGACGTCGTTATTCGATTCTTAACCGGGGTCGGATACATCTTCTTTACAGCGATCGTATTCATCCCTTTCTATGTAATGGTGATGACAAGCTTAAAGAACCAATCGGAACTGATCCAGAATCCACTCGATTTCTCGGTCGATTTGTCCAAGGGGCTTGATCTCTTCAGATCCTACACGGAATTATTTAACGACTTTAGCTTCGGAAATTATTTGCTCACCTCATTCTTCATCTCGGTTCTGACCGTCTTCATCACGCTCGCATTTTCCATACCAGGAGCCTACGCGGTCGCACGGCTAAGATTTCGGGGACAAGCTGCCTTCTCACGGAGTATCCTTCTCATTTATATGGTCCCCATGATCGTTCTCGCTCTGCCAATCTATATTGCATTCTCAATGACGGGCTTGCGGAACTCCATTCCCGGAATAATCATGATCTATCCCGTAACCACCATTCCGGTCGCTCTCTACATGCTGCAAGGATATTTTCGAGGATTACCGGGTGAAATCGAAGAGGCGGGGCTCATGGACGGGCTCGGCCGGTTGTCGGTAATTTGGAAAATTACATTGCCGCTGAGCCTACCGGCGCTTGCCTCTGTTTCACTCTATGTCTTTATGATTGCGTGGAACGAATTCTTACTCGCGTTCATGCTTCTGGACGATCCGTCGAAGTTCACGTTAACACGTGGTATTGCCAGTTTAAACTCCTCAGAGATTCCGCGCCAGCACTTGATGGCTGGAGCAGTGATCGCAACCGTGCCAATTATGGTCATTTTTCTCGGGTTGGAACGATTCATGACCAAAGGCTTAACCGCCGGCTCCGTCAAGGGTTAGAGTAGTCCGTTGCTAAGTCGTCAATCGACAGACCATGATCTCTCAGAGTCACGAAGTTGCCAACCTCGACGGAACACTCCCGAGTCCTCATTTTCAGCGCTACAAAGAGAGCGCTCGATATGAAAGTTAAAATCATGACATACGCGTTGCCCAAATGATCAGTAATCCGACAACTATAATACCCACAAACAACCGCGTCCCTTCACAATAGGAGTTTCAGGAAATGTCATCAATTGAACTGAAGGCCGTTGAGAAATGGTTTGGTAACCTCCAGGTGATCAAAGGAGTCAATCTTTCCATCGAAGAAGGTGAATTCATCATTTTTGTCGGACCTTCTGGATGCGGAAAATCAACCCTTCTGCGCATGATTGCCGGACTAGAAGACACCAGTCGCGGTGAAATCAACATTGGCGGGATCGATATGACCGCCGAGCCACCATCTCGACGGGGACTGGCCATGGTGTTTCAGAGTTATGCGCTCTATCCACATATGACCGTACGCGACAACATGGGGTTTTCACTCAAGGCCGCCGGGGCTCCAAAGTCTGAAATCACCAAAAAAGTCAATTCAGCCGCAGAAGTGCTCAAGCTTGAAGCGTTGCTCGAGCGTCGCCCCAAAGACCTCTCCGGAGGTCAACGACAGCGGGTCGCAATCGGTCGGTCAATTGTGCGCGAACCAACAGCATTCCTGTTTGACGAACCCCTCTCAAACCTCGATGCGGCCCTTCGGGTTGAAATGCGATTGGAGATTGCCAAACTTCACCAAAACCTCGACACCACGATGATTTATGTCACTCACGACCAGGTAGAAGCCATGACGCTTGCCGATAGGATTGTGGTCCTGCAGGGTGGAATCATTGAACAGGTTGGTAGCCCGAGAGAACTTTATGAACGTCCCGGCAATCTGTTTGTTGCACAGTTCATCGGCAGTCCCAAGATGAATGTCATGCCAGTTAAAGTCAGCGGCGGGGAATTTAAACTCCCAGGACATGACGGTTCAGGCCCCGCTCCATCAAGCGGTGACAGCACCACTCAGATCGGTATTCGACCCGAACACATACGCATCATGGATGAATACCAAGGACACTGTACGGGAACAGTTGAAGTTTCCGAGTATCTTGGCGCCGATGTGATGCTGTTCGTCGATTGCGAAAACTTAGGTCTCTTGACTGTTCGACATATCGGAGACACTTCGGTTCAAGTCGGGCAAAGGATCGGTCTGCATTTCGACGAGCATCAAACACATTTCTTTGATGCAGCGGGTATGGCTCTCCGCGACTAAATAAAGTAATGTCAATTAATCCTCGTGAGTTTCTCATACAACTCTTCGAAGAAGCTGTTGCCGCCGCGGATCCGGGCTTAAGGATACCGGCTTACCTTCCCGATCCACCCAAGGGCAAGCTCCTGGTTGTGGGTGCGGGCAAGGCCTCAGCACGAATGGCAAAGGCCGTTGAGATGAATTGGTCGGGTCCATTGTCCGGCTTGGTAGCAACACGCTATGGTCATACCGTACCATGTGAACACATCAAGATTGTAGAGGCCAGCCATCCAACCCCCGATTCCGCGAGCGCAATCGCAGCCGGTACGCTATTAGGACTTGTTTCAGAGCTTGGTAAAAAGGATCACTGTCTTGCATTAATTTCTGGAGGCGGATCGTCGATCTTGAGTGCTCCATCCCGTGAATTGAGCATTAAGGACAAACGAGAGATTACCAGTGCGCTTTTGACATGTGGAGCGGCCATTGACGAGATCAATTGCGTACGCAAACACATCTCCCTGATTAAGGGTGGACGACTCACTGCGGTGGCGGCCCCTGCCCAAGTAACAACTCTCATTATTTCGGACGTGCCCGGAGATGATCCAAGCACCATTGCTTCCGGACCTACAGTCGCGGATTCGACAACGCTTCATGACGCACGAGACATCATTTCTAAATACAAGATTGATACACACCCAGACGTAAACGTTGACGCACTGATGCGGGCGCTGAACAATCCCGGAAATGAAACACCGAAACCGAACCATCCTGGTTTCGAAAACGGGTCTGTCCACTTGATTGCAACACCACAGCAGTCACTTGAGGCCGCCGCGTCACTCTCTCAAAAATTAGGGGTGGCTCCGTTCATCCTCGGCAACGCGATCCAGGGTGAAGCACGCGAAGTGGCAAAGGTCATGGCAGGTATTGCGCTACAGGTTCGACAATATCATCAGCCCATTGCACCGCCGTGCATCCTCCTTTCGGGTGGAGAAACAACCGTAACGGTCCAAGGTGAAGGCCGTGGCGGACGAAACGTCGAATTTTTACTGAATCTCGCCGTAGCACTGAATGGCGCCACGGATATCTACGCAATTTCCGCAGATACAGATGGCATTGACGGCATTGAAGACATTGCCGGAGCGGTCATCACTCCAGACAGTTTAATCCGTGGCCAACATCTCGGCCTCCCCATTCAATCAATTCTTGAGAAAAACGATGCACATTCCTTTTTCGAAGCTCTGGACGATCACGTTGTCACGGGACCGACGCTCACAAATGTCAATGACTTTCGTGCCATCTTGATCCGTTGACGATGCGAACGCATCACGATCAGATACAACAAAAAGCGGCCCAATAAAAGTCGAACCTATTTTTTAGACAATTGAAGAACGTCTTCGAACGAATTTAATACTCAATGACATTGAAAACCATGATGTCACATATGGGACAAACACCGAACAAGAATATCTTTAAAACAGTGGCAACAAACGCCCAGACAAAGAATAAACTTTAAAACACTGGAGCCCGAGCAGACTCGCGATGACCGCGAGACGGGATCGAAAATCACTCACGACTGTAGTCGAATACCCACATATACAAACACCTCTGGGAGAAGCAATAACATGACATCCATAACATCCATTTACGGCCGCGAGATCATCGACAGCCGCGGCAACCCAACCATTGAAGTCGATGTAGAATTAAAAAACGGAATCCTCGGCCGAGCCGCCATACCCTCCGGAGCCTCAACAGGAGCTCATGAGGCAATCGAAAGACGCGATGGAGACAAATCGCGCTTCAACGGGAAAGGTGTCAAGGACGCAGTTCACTTCGTAAATGGAGAAATTACTGATTTATTATTGGGCGAAGACGTAGTCAATCAAGAACACATTGACAGAATAATGATCCAACTTGACGGCACAACCAACAAGTCACGGTTAGGCGCAAACGCCATTCTTGGCGTATCTCTGGCAGTCGCCAAAGCAGCGGCCCAGCAGACTAATCAACCTCTCTTTCGTTACATCGGCGGAACCGCAGCTCATATTTTACCCGTGCCAATGATGAATATCATCAATGGTGGCGCACACGCCGATAATCCCATTGACATTCAAGAATTCATGATCATGCCTGTCAACGCATCATCTATCCGCGATGCGATCAGGATGGGATGTGAAGTCTTTCATACCCTGAAATCAGAATTAGCGACCGCAGGCTTCGCAACAGGAGTCGGTGATGAGGGTGGATTTGCACCAAACCTTCAGTCCACGCGCACCGCCCTAGATTTTATCACCAACGCTATCGCGAAGGCCGGTTACGAACCCGGTCTAGACATGTTTCTTGCACTCGACTGTGCCGCAACTGAATACTTTAACGATGGTGCCTACGTGTTGTCCGGTGAACGCGCGACACTCACATCCACCGAAATGGTGTCCTATCTTGAGACACTGGTAGCAGACTACCCAATCCTATCAATCGAGGACGGAATGGCCGAAGATGACTGGGAAGGTTGGCACCTGTTAACAAAGGCGATTGGAGACAAAGTACAGTTGGTTGGCGATGATTTATTTGTAACCAATGAGAAGCGATTACGGAAAGGTATCGCAGAAAAATGTGCGAACTCTCTATTGGTAAAAGTCAATCAAGTTGGAACGTTAACTGAGACACTCCGATCTGTCGAGCTTGCACATCGCAACAGATATACATCGGTTATCAGCCATCGATCCGGAGAAACCGAAGATACAACGATTTCAGATCTCGCCGTCGCAACAAACTCAGGTCAAATCAAAACGGGGTCATTGGCACGCTCCGAGCGCCTCGCAAAATACAATCAATTAATCCGAATAGAAGAGACTTTAGGAAAGAGTGCGCTCTATGCCGGTCACACCGTCCTGCGTTAAGCAACAAAAGTACCGGAACCGTGGAATGTACCCGCACTGATCATCATATTGCGTACCAACTTACACAATCAATCTCCATAACCGTAAGTCCCCAAAATAAGGGCTGGCTTTTTTCGGGAATATACAACCCGTCCTTCCCGTAACACGTTTATTGATCAAGACCTCAATCAGTGATGCCAGAAATGTCACAATTAAAACGCATTCTTGTGACCCACCTGTGCAAGAGTTGAAACACCAATGACGACACAGCGCTATGCGGTATTCTTTGTGCCCGAAACGACCGACCGTTGGGCGAACTTTTGCACATCGTGGCTTGGCTGGGACTCAGTAACGGGCAACTCAGTTTCCCATCCAGAGATTTCCATGGTCGGTTGCACAATATCAGCTTTGACGGATGTCCCGAGACGATATGGGTTGCACGCCACGCTCAAGCCACCTTTCAGATTGGCCCCTGAAAAGTCCGAAAGAACACTTGAGCAAGCTATTGCAGAACTTACCGGTACGCTTGCGCCCATTTGTCTTGATAGTCTCGAGATTACACGGCTCAATCGAATGCTCATGCTCACAGCGGTAGGTTTCCCAAGTACGATCAATCACCTTTCAGCACGCTTGGTAATGGAACTCGATTGCCATCGGGCAGCTCTGACAGATTTAGAATTCAGCCGTCACAAGCCGGACGTATTAACACCGGCCCAAACCAGGAATCTGAATGAATGGGGATACCCCTATGTGTTGGACGAATATCGGTTTCACATCACATTGACGAGCAAACTTCCCCGTGATGAACTCTCTCACACAGAACTCATACTTGCGAAAGAGCTCAAGCCGAAACTACCTCGCCCAATCCATATCAACAACATTTCATTAATGAGAGAAGACGACAACGGTTACTTTCACCTCCTTAAGCGCTTCCCGCTTGGTGCTGCGAGTATGGGGTATGTTTGATCACGATGAATTCTCTTCTCCCACTCCATCAACGGAATTTCACTTCCATTAATGAGACATTATTGCACTCAGATACGTCTTCACTTAGTTCCAGAAAACCAGACAGGCGAAATAACATTGCGCAACATAAAGAACGAATGACTGTACGATGACCTTTAATCGCAAGATCAAAATTGCTGCATCAATTCTCTCCGCTGATTTTGCAAATTTTGGACATGAAATTCGCGCCGTCGAGTCACAAGGTGCGGATTGGATTCATATTGATGTCATGGATGGACACTTCGTACCCAATCTCACATTTGGACCACCTGCCGTAGCAGCTTTTCGAAAACATGTTACCACGATGATGGATGTTCACCTGATGATCGCGCCTGTTGATCCTTACATCGCGGCTTTCGCAAACGCGGGTACAGACATTCTTACCACACATTTTGAGGCTTGTCCGCACATACATCGTACGCTTCAGGCGATACGCGATGCCGGGATGAAAGCTGGCCTGGCTCTGAACCCGGGTACACCAACTTGTGTTGCGAGCAACCTTCTTGATCAACTCGATCTCATTTGTGTCATGACCGTCAATCCGGGCTACAGTGGTCAGAAATATATAAACTTGGGACCAAAAATAAATGAATTAAGATCAATGATCGGTGACCGCCCTATTCATCTAGAAGTCGATGGCGGCATTGATGAAAAAACCGCACCGATTGTAGCCCGAGAAGGTGCTGACGTTCTCGTTTCAGGGTCGGCGATATTTCACGGCGGAACAGTTGATCATCCGGAAGTCTATGGCGAGAATATTCGCGTCATTCGTAGCGCGGCCGAAAGCGCTCTACAATGACCATAATTTTTCCTCAGAACATCCCTGCCGTTGCATATCCCTCGGACTCCTCCTACTCAAGCTGCATACCCTGAACATCTTCAGGATCATTGTCTACACCCTGTGACATGACAGTTTTTCTAAAGTGAACTTCGCTCCCTTCCGCAAGATCACAACCCTCCAAAGACCTTTCTCATTCCAAACACGGCCCACAATCTCTCCTTACAGTTGTAAGTCCCTTTTACGTACGCCCAAACAATCTCTCTATATCGGATAGTTTCAATTCTACATAGGTAGGACGGCCGTGATTACACTGACCAGAACGGGGCGTCGCTTCCATTTCTCGAAGAAGCGCATTCATCTCCTCGCCACGTAACCGCCGTCCCGAACGAATCGATCCATAACAAGCCACGCGACCCAGAAGCGACTCAATACGTGCTTGTACAGTCAGAGTATCACCAGATTCCAAGAGTTCATCCACGATATCTTTCAACAGTTGCTTGGCATCGACTTCACCGAGAATCGCGGGCGTCTCTCTCACCGCGACAGCCCCTTGCCCAAATGCTTCAATCGTCAAACCAAACTTCTTTAGGTCGTCTGCCACCGAGAGCAACGCAGAACAATCTTCGGGCCGCAACTCAACGATCTCAGGGATCAATAGAGCTTGTGCCGCAACGGCATTCTCTGCCATCTGCTTTTTCAGTTTTTCATACACTATCCGCTCATGAGCGGCATGTTGATCAACAATCACCACCCCGGTGTCAGTCTGCGCAATAATATAATTTTCGTGCACTTGAGCTCGAGCAACCCCAAGCCGATATTGACTTAAATCGAATGCGTCAGAGGAATCGTCAACAATATCTGCCGATAGGCAATTCGACATCTCCGGCAGAAAATTACCGGCTGCCTCAATATCCATATCTCCCTTATTTCCCGGATAAACCGACAATGTGTTATACCCACCGGGTTTCGTTCGAACAGCATTAAGGATCGCGTCAGCGATGGTGGTCGAGGTTCTATGTCCGGCCTCCTCCAAGGCACTCCTGATCCCAGAAACGAGAAGGCTTCGAACCGCTCCCGGATCACGAAATCGAACCTCCAACTTTGCTGGATGAACATTCACGTCAACCAGCTCAGGATCGCAATCGACGAAAAGTGCGACAACAGGATGGCGTCCTTGCTTGAGGAAATCCATGTAGGCGGCTCGCAGAACACCCGTCAACATCCGATCACGTACAGGACGACCGTTTACGAACAAATATTGCGCAACCCCGGTGCCACGCGAGTATGTCGGAAGCCCTGCATAACCCAGTAAACGATATCCATGGTTCTCAGCACTTATCGGTACAGCGTTCTCAATGAAATCATCGCCAATGACCCGCGCCAAACGCCCCTTTATCGCCGTGGATAAATCTCCTGACTCACGGCTCACCTTAAATATGGTACGCTTGATCGATCCCCAAGAGGAGTCACTTAAGTGAAATGCAATACTTGGCTCAGCGATCGCAAGACGCTTTACGACATCCAAGATCGCCTGGCTCTCGGCTCTATCCGTCCGGAGAAACTTTAGTCGTGCCGGTGTTGCAAAAAATAAATCACGGAGCTCAATAACCGTACCACCGGACAGCGCTGTCGGCTTGAGCGGTTCACTCCGCCCGCCTGTAACCTGCAACACGGTCGCGTCCAATCCACCCACCCTACTCTTCAAAGTCAATCGCCCTACGGCTGCAAGCGACGCGAGGGCTTCACCACGAAACCCAAAGGTATAAATGTTCAACAAGTCCGTTCCATCGACCTTCGATGTTGCATGCCGAGCCACGGCCAACATCATGTCTTCTGGAACTATACCACAGCCATCATCCATGACGCGAATAAGTGATTTACCGCCATTGGAAAAGTCTACGGAAATTCGCTTTGCACCTGAATCAATAGAGTTCTCGACCAGTTCCTTTACAGCGGAAGCAGGACGCTCGACCACTTCACCCGCCGCAATTCGATTAATCGACGACGCATCAAGTTGCCGAATGACGGGTTGATTATTTTGGTGACGATCGGAACGTATCATACCTTAACATCTCGCATACTCCCAACAACTGTTGCCACAGTTGAATACTTCTCCGTGTCCATGCCTGTCAAAAGACGTATACCAAAAAATGATACATCTGGACGGATCGTATCTACATCATTGAGTCATGGCGGACTGATACCACGAAATAATCAACTGTCGTTCTTCCTCTTCCATATAACTTAAATTTCCCGGAGGCATCGCGTCACTGATTCCAGATTGTAAATATATCGCTTGTGCATGACGCACCACTTGCTCCGGTGTCTCCAGCACAACTCCCTGCGGTGCCCAGGCCAATCCCTCCCAACCCGGCTCCTCCGCATGGCACATCGCGCATCGTCCCGCGACAACAAAATAGACATCGTCAAACTCAGCCGCTTGCAGAAAACGATTCTCTGAATCGTTCACTTGTCTGTCTCCGTCAGGCGAGACACCCGCTGCAGACAACCACACAATAATTCCAAACAGGGCGACCGTCACAATCCATGTCCACCACGGCTGTCCTTTATGACTGTGCATCGTATTGAAAAAATGCCGAATGGTAACCCCCATCAAGAAGACTAAAGCGGCAATTAACCAGTTCCACTGCGTTGCAAAGGCAAGAGGATAATGGATCGACAACATGAGGAAAATAACAGGAAGGGTAAGATAATTGTTGTGCGTTGAACGCTGCTTGGCAATTTTGCCATAAATAGCAGCCGGTGTTCGGTTCGCTCGCAAGTCATTCACAACAATTTTTTGATTAGGGATAATATTGAAAAAGACATTTCCCGACATAATGGTGGCTGTGAAAGCGCCAAGATGTACCAACGCGGCACGTCCGGAAAAAACCTGTGTGAAAAACCACGACATTCCTACGAGCAAAACAAACAAGGCCAACATCAAAACATTTTGGTTAACGTTCACAAAAAGTCTGCATAACATGTCATAGATAACCCAACCAAAAGCGAGGCTGGCAAGAGATACTGCAACAGCCTGCCAGACGGGTGCATCCCAAACATTCGGATTAATGAGATAAAGTTCCGCTCCAAGATAGTATACCAGAATCAAGAGTGCAAAACCTGACAACCAGGTTGAATAACTCTCCCACTTAAACCAAATCAAACCTTGTGGCATATTCTCGGGCGCCACGAGGTATTTTTGAATATGATAAAATCCACCCCCGTGTACCTGCCATTGCTCACCATCTGCACCGCTTGCCAGAGATTTATCTCGTCGTAATCCGAGATCAAGCGCGATAAAGTAGAAGCTGGATCCAATCCACGCAACAGCCGTAATCACATGCACCCAACGCACTGAAAATTCGAGCCAAGACATTAATATAATCGTATCCACAAACTCTCTCCATCAACTGATCCGCCACTCCACCCATGAAATGAATGTACTCTGATAAGTTCCCAAACCAAACATAACGGCCGTTTTCAAAATCTCTCTACCAAATCTTTATGACACGGCAGGATACTCTCCTGAGTCTTGAACATCCGTTATTTTAAGATCACGGTTCCGTGCGGCATGAGTCAAACGTGATATTCGTCACTGTGCTCTGACAGTGACAGCGAGAACTAACATGCAGACTCGAAACAGCAAAGCCAATTTACGCCACCACCAAAACGCCGCACGTGTTGTGACAACGCTGTGCACACGCCTCAATTATGACACAATCTGACATAATGCGGCCCAACGAACTTCGAGTATCCATGATGATGAGCAGATCAACGCGAAAGTAACCGGTCAACTAAACTACAAGCCACAATAAAAATTGGAAAACAATTCACCGCAAAACACAAAGTTAAAAAACTTGACGGCCGATTTGAATAAAGAGGAGACTGTGCCCGATCTTACACGATGTCAGCAAACCGCTCAATAAAAGATCATCAGAAACAACGTTATCCAACGTGAAACAAGGACGCGAAAAGTCGGGGGTCAATGCTTTGCTGGGTAAAGGTTTCGCCTTCCGTCAAAACGGACACCGCATCATGGCTGTGTAAGCTTTCTTGATGACTGGCCACGATACGAAAGTCGCCAATCCGATTGTCCGACTGGAAGATATCGCAAAATAATCGAGCAGCATCCTCGACAAAAACAGGATGGGCCGCGTTGAGCTCGGCAAACGCCTGCTCATCCTCACGCTTCACCATAACCTGGGTTTCCGTAGGAATAGCGCTCCGGCACGCCTCGATTAGATCTTCAAACCACAAACATTCAGCATCTGAATTCAGCGCAACGGAGATTCGCGCGACAGAGCGCTGTGAATGTGGGGTGGCAAGTTGTCCTCGTGAAAACCTGGCATGTTCCGAAAGCTCCAATGAGCACGGGCAGGTAGATGAATAAACATAGTCTAAGTGAATAATTTTCTTGCGCACACCCTCCGCATCCACAACCTCCAGAGCGATATCATAATACTGATACCCCGAAAGACCTGAACGTAAACTCTCAACAAGCATTGGAAATGAGAAACGCATCTGCAGTCGTGCATCCAAACTCCCGAGATCAACCTTATAGTCTTCTAACGCGGCTTCAATAACCTCAAAACTAAAGGTGCGATCGGAGTGTCGATAAAACGATCGCATGATACGCGACATGTTTATACCCTTTTTCTCCGATCCTAAACTCACCGTCCCCGTAACCGATGTTTCAAGGGTTACATCACTTGCCCCGCGCGTTCGAAACCGAATCGGCAATCGAAAATTCGATATCCCCACATGTTGAATAATTTTCCGTGCACCACAAATTGAACTCGCGGGGCCATTTTGCAGATCGGGCAATGCACGCTTGTACGCACTATCAGCCGTGAAATTATTCGGATACTCACGCGACAGGACCTTATCGACTCTCACGTAATCGAAAGATTCACATGTCGAATCATCATCTTCAGAAACTTGAGCTGGCAACACCGCACAATCATTGTGTCGCAATTCCAATAGACTCGATTGGCGATCTATCGGGTGAGATTTGGTCATATTATTTGCAATCCCACAACAGGACCTTCCTCCGATGTAATACGGATACATTCTTGAGCGACTTTCGAAACGTTACGTTCAATCACGACACCTTGTTCCATTACATTAGTCCATGGCACGCAGCGACCAACAGCTCTCAACACTACGATGCGACCTCTCTACTGTGCTCCTAAACCACGCAAGTATAAGATGTTCGGCCAATCTTCATTCAGCTAACACATTGAGAAGAAACAATCAAAGGTGATAAAGGCGACCAAATAGTCGCCTTTACTTTTAGAACGTGTGCTCAAATTTCAATATCGTGCGTAATTAGGTACAGAAATTTAGGAAGAATATTCTAACGCCCGAAGTACCCGACCCCTAAACCGGAGTATCAATTTCTGTATGACTTATTTTCCAGATCAGATCACATATCAAAATTCGCGATAACTTAGAGACCCCAATTGGCTTTGATGCCTTCAAAAAATCCTTGAGCGCTCTTCAACTTAATCCAGTTATTGACATAATTTATCCAGACCTGATCATCTTGAGGCAGCAACATGGCGATCAACGAGGGTTCACGCGGACCCGCATTAGGCACCCGTACAACACCAAATTTCTCCGCCAACGTTGCGCCTTCCACGTTCGACGTAATGAACACGTCGGCGCGGCCAGAAAGAACTTCCTGAAAACCCCGCGCCGGCGCTTCAACCACTTTTATGTCGGAATCCGGGAACCACTCACGCACAAGTTTTTCAAATGTGGTTCCAAGAGTCGTAGCAACCTTTACATTTGGCTGGTTAATTGACTCATATCCGGAGAACTGACTTACTTTATCCGGCATCGTAAACGGAAAAATTTCCACCGCCAGATAACTCTCCGAAAATCCCGCGACCTTCATTCGCGGCGGTGATATCGAGGCTGACCCGGTCATATGATATTTTCCAGCGACCACACCGTTGACCAGAGTTTTCCAATCTGTCGGAACAAACTCGACCTCAACCCCAAGATCATTGGCCAATTCGGTCATGATATCAATGTCGAATCCCTTGTAAGTATTTGTGGCCGGATCCCGAACGGTCATAGGGTTCCAATCGCCCGTTGTACCAACTTTCATGACACCGGTATCCAAAATTTCGTTGAGCACGGATTGAGCGTGTCCCGCTCCGACAAGACCAATACCAACGACAATAGCGGCCGCAGTCCGGAACAATTTATTCATTTTTTCTCCTGTTGATAATAGTCATGGTTATCCCTTTAGATATCCCTGAAAAAGCGATTATTCTCCACTACCATATAAAGTTATGCAATCAAAATAAACCTAATTCTGCTTTAATTTCAGAGTAATAATCAGCGAATTACCTCAGGACTATAATTGGTTCCCTTGCAACACGCTCTTATTGTCAGAAGGGAAGAGCACGAAGGAATTCATCAATGCCGACGCCTCCGAAGTCAGTCAACATCGCAACTCTTGCCCACAAGACATTGCTTTTCCAGAACAGACCATTAGTATCACCAATAATATATCAATCTTGAATCCCATCACGCGTGATAACTCACCCAATAATGGGCCCAATCTATTCTATGACCATCACCTATTCATAGAATACCCCGGATACGCTACAAGACCAACCAAAAGCACCGCTATCGGGATGAAACCTGCACATCTAGATGCGCAACAAATCCCAAACCCGAGCCATATCAACCGCGCGTCCAATGGTCATGCGTAACGCAGATTCACCACGAAATTCTGACAGCGGTCGCACCAAGACACCTCCATCCTTCAAACTGGAAAAGACTCGTCCTAAATCATCCGATGTATGGATCCCACGCCGGATAACAATGAAATTGCCTTCACAGGGACCCACGTCCCACCCGGCTCTCTGAAACCGAGAAGCCGCATCGTCGCGCAGACAGCGCAATTCAGCCACACTGCGTTTGAGATGATCCTGATCCGCAAGCGCTGCGAGAGCGGATACCAACGAGAGACGCGAGAGAGGAAAGGAAGGAAGGATCCGACGCAATGGACGAATGAGATTAATGTGTCCATTGACCCAACCAACACGCATCCCAGCAAGCGCATAAGCTTTCGAGAAAGTTCGCACAACAAGTGTATTTTCCGTCTCAGTAGCCAACCTCAGACCCGCATCGCCAAAATCACAATACTCCACATAGGCCTCATCCAATATCAACAAAATATCAGAACGCAGGTTCTGCCAAATGGCTCGTACATCTTCAATCGGCAACAAACGACCGCTCGGATTTCCAGGATTATCGATCAGAACAGCTGTCGTTCGAGGTGTTAAGGCACCAAGAATCTGAGATACCGCGTCTCCTTCACGTGACACGGTGATAAGCGAGGCCGTCGCCATCAGTGAGTAATTCAAATATTTTGGAAACCCATCATTGTAGCATAGGATTTCGCAATCCGGATGAACAAAAGTCTGCAGAATGGTCGGCAACAAGAGTTCGCCGCCTCCCATCGTCAAAACGTTATCGGATTCCAACCCGTAATGAGCGGCCAGCGCGACATTCAGTGTCCGAGCCTCTACCGCTGGATAATACTGCAACTCTCCACGACGAAGTTCTGCCCGAATAGCTTCATAAACATTTGGAGAAGGACCAAACAGATTTTCGTTAGAATTGAGCTTGATCGTACCTGGTATCGGTTCTGGCAGTAACGCACCGGGATACAGAGGAACATCCAGTATACCTGCGCGGGGAACAGGGCTGCGGGTTTCAATCACAATATCGCATCCTCCATTATCGGCCGATTAATTTCGGTGCATTCGCAAGCATTCGAACGACAGCGACTCATTCCCTTACCTTCGGGACCAGCAAATTTAGCAACCCCTTCAACCCTGAAGTGCGCCTAATTCATATCGTGTTTATCACAGGCGATGGACCTTTCCTAACAGGATTTTAGTATCCGTATATTGACACCATGTATGCAGTACGTGTTAACTGCACCAGGGAAATTGAATTTCATCAAAATTGTGAACATAAAATGCAAGCAGTGGTAACACCTCTGACCCAAGCATTAAGTGAGGGCAATCTTACAAGAGAGGAACTCCGTGAGTTGATGGAACGATCAAACGGACCGGCCTTGAAATGGCTGGCCGCTTGGGTTGCAGTGGCCCTCACAACCAGCAGCCTGGTGGTCTTCGCTTGGAACAGTTGGCTCATTTGGCCAACCATGTTTCTGCATGGGATCGTAATTGTGCATCATTTCTCGCTTCAGCATGAATGCGTGCATTACAGCGTATTTCGCACACGTTGGCTCAACAAACTTGTCGGAACGATCTGCGGCTATATCATTGTCCTACCCAACAGGTTCTTCCGTTACGAGCATTGCGATCACCATACCTACACCCAACTCCACGGAAAAGATCCGGAACTCATTCCGATGCCAAAAAACATTACAGAATATCTTCTCTTTTTGTCTTCTATCCCTTTTTGGTACGCAAGAGTTAATGAACTTCTTCGCCATACACTGGGTCACCTAAACGATCAGGAAAAGCGCTTTATTCCAGCAGTGGAGCAATCCTCTATCATTCGCGAGGCTCGCTTGATGGTTATGTTTTATCTTGCGGTCGTTCTTTTGATGTATACCACCGGTTTGTGGGCACCACTGTGGCTCTGGATCATCCCGCTCATACTCGGAGAGCCGGTCATGCGCTTCATCCGTATGACCGAGCATGTAGGACGCCCCACAGTCGCACAACGACAGGAAAATACCCGAACCAATCTTGTTTCCTGGCCTTGGCGATTCTTGTGCTGGAATATGAATTTTCATGCGGAACACCACTACGCATCCTCTGTTCCCTTTCATGCATTACCGGACCTTCACGAAAAAATTAAGAAGCACATCTATATTGAACCCGCTGGGTATCTGGGCGCACATCGCGATATACTCGCCCAACTTCGTAAAGGACCATCTTCCACCTATGCAAAGGGATAAACAATGGCGAAATCTGATCGCTGTATCAGATCTTCGAAAAAACTGGGTCACACGAGTCGACTTTGGAAACCGCCCGCTAGCCGTCTATGACGCTCCGAGCGGAGTCTACGTGTCACTTGCACTTTGCAACCACGGCGGAGCCGATCTCTGCGATGGATATTTTGACGAACATCTAATCGAATGTCCGTTGCATCAAGGAGCCTTCGACGTTCGCGACGGTCGTGCAATCGATACTCCAGCAACACGACCCATGAAAACATTCCCCGCACGTATTATAGATGGCTGCGTACAGATCAAAATCTGAAAAATCCTGTACTGGGGATTAATGTCCAGAGAAAAGACGCACGACCATTCTTCGTTCAATCTCATTTTATGCACTGATGAGAGATATTGAATAGGAATTTCATTGCATAGAGAATGACCGCAACGTGACAAAACCGGCACTTGAACAACATTGAGCGGACCATTCAATTGAAATCAAGAAAATGCGTGACGGTTCGTGCTTTTCCGTCCTCTCATTGGTATTTTATAATTCGGATGAGAGGACGGCCCGACATAGAGACTTTGATGGATCGCATAACAACCCATACAATTCAGAGTGACGTTGCTCTCAAATGAATTTTTTCGACGGGTTTGTTCAGAACGGTTGACCTTACCCGTGAGGCCCATGTAAATCAGATTTGATTGCAACATCCTGAGCGGGCATGGTGAAATGGTATCATAAGAGCCTTCCAAGCTTAAGGTGCGGGTTCGATTCCCGCTGCCCGCTCCATCACAGGGCCATAACTAACGGCTTGCTGTGAATCGTATACGAAAAGCTATGGATCTGTTACCCAACTTACCTAGAATATAAAGAAACGCCGGAAAACTTGCCATAAATCAATTCTCGGTGGCAGTACAAAACGATAAGAACTGACATGCCCCGACTGGATACGGCTCCGCTCGCAACAAAAGCCAGTGAACAAGAGCGCAAAAGATCGAAAAATGTCCGTGCGCTTACGGCACTCTGGCCATTTATCTCTCCCTATCGATTTTTGATGTTTGCGGCCCTGTCGGCGCTCATGATGACAGCCATTGTGTCCCTAACCTTACCCGTTGCCGTACGTCGTGTCGTTGATAATTTTGGTGTTAAGAACGATCAACTGCTCAATCAGTACTTCTTAGCAGCTATTGGGATCGTCTCTTTGTTGGCCCTTGGTACGGGACTTCGCTACGCACTTGTATCACGCTTGGGAGAACGCGTGGTCGCCGACATGCGCAAGGCTGTTTTTGATCGCATGATCGGAATGAGTCCCGCCTTTTTCGAAAACATCATGACTGGTGAGGTGTTAAGCCGCATTACCACAGACACAACACTCATCTTGTCGGTGATCGGCTCATCTGTATCGATTGCACTCCGCAATATTCTGATCCTTCTTGGTGGCTCAATCCTGATGCTCCTAACCTCACCGAAGTTAACAGGACTGGCGATGCTTCTCGTACCACTGGTGATTGTCCCAATCTTGGTTCTTGGCCGCAAACTCCGTGCCTTAAGTCGACAGAATCAAGACTGGATTGCCGCGTCATCTGGAAATGCAACAGAGGCCCTTGGAGCTGTGCAAACGGTGCAAGCATTTTGTCATGAACGTGAGAACAAACTGGCGTTCGCGAACGTAACCGAAAAGAGTTTTGAAGTCGCAAGCAAACGAATATGGACCCGCGCCTTAATGACCGTTATCGTGATTTTTCTCGTATTCACGGGAATTGTCGGCATTCTCTGGATTGGAGCAAATTCTGTAAGGCAAGGCGACATGACTGCCGGTCTCTTGGTTCAATTTGTCATCTACTCCGTGATGGTCTCAGGCTCAGTAGCCGCTTTGTCAGAAATCTGGGGAGAATTGCAACGCGCCGCAGGGGCAACGGAACGTCTAATTGAACTTCTCGAAAGCGCGGATGATGTCGTAGACCCTATGAATCCCATTACCCCTATGGAACCCGCTGACGGTCACATAAAATTTGAGGCCGTAACATTTTGCTACCCATCGCGGCCCGAGGTCACGGCATTGGACAAGATTTCCTTTGAAATTGAACCGGGTGAAACGGTGGCCTTTGTCGGTCCATCGGGTGCCGGCAAGACAACAATCTTGCAACTCATCTTGCGGTTTTACGATCCAGATTCAGGCCAAATTCTCTTGGACAACACCGATCTCGCGAAAATGACACGTGAAACCTTTCGGAGTCGTTTTGCCCTCGTCTCTCAAGATCCAGTGATTTTTTCAACCTCTGCCCGAGAGAACATCCGCTTCGGGCGACCCGATGCAACAGACAAGGAAATTGAACAGGCAGCTGACGCGGCCGTCGCCCATGACTTTATTTCAGCCTTGCCTGACGGGTATGAGTCAAATGTCGGAGAAAGAGGAATTTTACTCTCTGGTGGACAAAGACAGCGCATTGCAATCGCGCGTGCATTCCTTCGCAATGCCCCGGTCCTGCTGCTCGATGAAGCGACCAGTTCACTTGATGCAGAGAGCGAACTCGCTGTACGCGAAGCTGTAAAGCGCTTGAGTTCTGATCGAACAACTCTCATCGTAGCTCACCGCCTTTCAACAGTGAAACAAGCGGATCGAATTATCGTTCTTGAGAACGGAAAACTGGCTGCAACAGGTGATCACAACTCTCTTGTTGCAGCTGGAGGGCTATACGCTCGATTAGCAAAGCTTCAATTTACAGATGGTTTAATACTCGAATCAACATAAGCCCGCTGATCCGCCGGTTCGAGTTGCCTATCATGACCAATATGGAAACAGGATCCTGTATCAACTATTCTGGAAGCATCTATGGACAACTCCGCAAACCAAACTCTCGACAAGCTACAGGTTCGCTCACGTCATCATTATCTGTTATCCTTGCTACACTCTATGAGATTTCCGGATGTTCACCATAATCAACACGCTGAGCGCTGCTCCATCTCCATCCCCCGGCGCAGCGAAAACCCGGGAAACTCGACGCCGATATTCTTCTGCCGCTCTATCCACATCCTGAGCATGCGACCCGAAAGGTTGCGCTTGCAGACGTCGAACTCTAAAGTTGCTCCTTGATATGAATCGAGAGGTGTCAAGAGGAGAATGTTCATTGACAACGAACAACGAGAGGCCGGTCGCACGACGTGATTCTTTCCTCTCACTGATCGTTAAGTGATTCGGGTAAGCTGAATGCCAAGATCCACGAATTTTGATGAGATGTGGGGAACCGAAGATGTACCACGGGACCCCTATCGCAATTTTCTCAGCTGGTTTGAGAAAGAAGATCCGAAACGGTTGCAAAAAAAACAGATTGAGTCCGAAGAACTCTTTCGCCTAACCGGAATCACCTTTAATGTCTATGGGCGTGAAGAAGCCGAAGAACGCTTAATTCCATTCGACATAATTCCGCGAATCGTTTCGGCGTCCGAATGGCAAAAGGTTGTACGTGGCATCGAACAACGTGTGCGCGCAATCAATGCATTTCTCCACGATATTTATCATCGCCAGGAAATTCTACGCGCAAAACGTATTCCAGAAAGCATCATCAGTGAAAATTCAGCTTTTTTGCCGCAGATGATCGGTGTTTCTCCGCCCGGCAACATTTATACTCACATTGTCGGCGTGGATCTGGTACGCACCGGACACGAAGAATTCTACGTTCTCGAAGACAATGCAAGAACCCCAAGCGGGGTCAGCTACATGCTCGAAAATCGAGAAACCATGCTGCAAATGTTCCCCGAACTCTTTTCTCAAATCAAGGTGCAGCCCGTCCAGACCTACCCGACAGATCTCTTACGTTCACTCTCGGCGTGTGCACCACCATTGACCCCCTCTCACGAACCGACCGTCGCCGTCTTAACTCCCGGAATCTACAATTCCGCCTACTTTGAGCACTCCTTTCTGGCGGACAAGATGGGAGTGGAGTTGGTTGAAATGCAAGATCTGCGTATCATCGACGGCCGCGTCGCTATGCGTACAATTCAAGGATACAAAACCATCGATGTTCTTTACCGCCGAATCGATGACGATTTTCTTGATCCTCTCAACTTTCGATCAGACAGCCAGATCGGCGTCGCCGGACTATTTGACGTCTACCGGTCCGGGGGAATTACCCTTGCGAATGCCCCGGGAACCGGAATTGCAGATGACAAGGCGATCTACAGCTATATCCCCGAGATCATTGAGTTTTATACAGGTGAACGCCCTCTTCTCAAAAACGTACCAACCTGGCGCTGCGTTGAAAAGGAATCACTCGCTTATGTATTGGATCACCTGGACAAACTGGTCGTCAAGGAAGTGCACGGATCTGGTGGTTATGGAATGCTGATCGGCCCGGCAGCGACCAAAAGAGAACTCGCAAAATTTGCAAAGAAACTAAAGTCCCGGCCGGCCAACTTTATCGCGCAACCTACGTTGTCACTCTCGACCGTACCCATTCTGACGCGAACGGGGCTCAGCCCTCGACATGTCGATTTACGACCCTTTGTACTCGTCAGCCCACGAAGCGTTACCGTGACGCCGGGGGGTTTGACACGCGTTGCATTAAAAAAGAAATCTCTTGTGGTGAATTCCTCACAAGGTGGAGGTACAAAAGACACATGGGTACTTGAAAACTGATGCTGGGTCGAACCGCCAACGGACTCTATTGGATGTACCGATACCTTGAGAGAGCGGAGAATACCGCTCGGCTCATCGCGACGGGTCAACGCATTGCCTTGACCCGACTGCATGGGAGCGATGATGAATGGCGTTCAATTTTACAAACAGCGGCTGTCTCGGAAGGTTATGACCGGTACTACAGCGCCTTGACAAGGGCTTCGGCCATCGACTGGCTATTACGGTCCGAAAACAATCCGTCGTCAATCTACGCATGTATTGTGGCGGCTCGTCAAAATGCGCGCATGGTTCGAACTGCTCTTACAGGCGAAGTCTGGGAAGCGGTGAACGCAATCTATATGCATTGTAACACAACATTGAAGCGGCATATACCCGAACGTGACATTCCCGCCTCTCTCATCTCAATTCGTCAACGTACCGCACTGGTTCGGGGAATGACCCACGGAACAATGCTGCGTAACGAGATCTTTGATTTTGCACGCATTGGAACGTTCTTGGAACGCGCCGACAACACTGCACGCATTCTGGATGTCAAGTATTATGTATTGTTACCATCGGTCACAGCCGTCGGATCGTCCATTGACAATGTACAGTGGGAAACCATCCTGCGCTCGGTTTCCGCGCGTGGAGGCTTCATGATGGAATATGGCAATTCTTTCACTGCGCGCGATATCGTAAATTTCCTTCTTCTCGATCAACGAATGCCACGAAGTCTTGCTTTCTGCACAAGCAAAATCAGCGACAACCTCCATTACCTGACGGCCAGCCATCCGACCCCGCCTCCGAGTTGCGAACAAATCGACGTCATCCAGAAAATGTGCCTGGACAATAACATCTCAACCATTTTTGAATTTGGATTGCATGAATTTCTTCAGGAATATATTGCCTTGCTCGGCGTTTTAAGTCGACAAATTGAAATTGACTTTAGATTCTATGACTAAGGGAAAGACCCTCAGAATACGCCACACCACGCACTACTCCTTCGAGTCGCCCATAAGTTATGGTCTGCAACAGGTGCGTATGTCGCCAAGAGACGACCAAAATCAATGCGTCATGTCGTGGAATATAAAGATCGACGGAGCCGTCAAAGAGTTAGAATTTGACGATCATCATAAGAACAATGTTCAACTCTTCAGTTTTGATCGAAGCAGTACCGACATCGAGGTCGTTTGCGAAGGAATCGTGCAGACCGGTGACAACTCAGGGGTTATCGGTAAGCACCGTGAACCGACGCCGCTGTGGCTTTTTGAACACGTAACACAGGAAACAACAGCCGGTAACGCTGTTCGCAGTCTCATAAAGGAGGTTAAGCAAGGTCACGACCTTGAGAGACTGCACACACTCAGTGAATTAATCCGAACGCGCATAACCTATCGGCGGGACGATCACTATTTCGAACGTAAAGCCGACGAAATTATTCAAGATGGCTTTGGCGTATGTCAGGATCATGCACATGTGTTCATTGCCGCCGCACGCCACTTGGGCTACCCATGCCGATACGTTTCCGGATATCTGCTCTTGGATGACACGGACGAGCAAGAAGCGATGCACGCTTGGGTTGAAGCACATATTGATAACCTTGGTTGGGTGGGTTTTGATATCTCCAATGGCATTTCACCGGACAACCGTTACGTAAAAGTTGCGACCGGTCTGAATTATAGAGAAGCCGCTCCCATAACGGGAACACGAGTCGGCGGAGGTCACGAACAACTCAGGGTGGCGATCGAAGTTGCGCAGCAGTAGAGAATCAACATGACCTATTGCGTGGGAATGATGCTCAATCAAGGCTTGGTGTTTATGTCGGATACGCGCACCAACGCCGGCTTAGACAATATTTCAACATTCAAGAAAATGCACATCTGGGAAAATCCGGAAGAACGGGTCATTACACTCTTGTCAGCCGGGAATCTTGCAACCACGCAATCCGTTGTCAGTTTATTAGAAGAACGCAGCAAAGCCCCCGAATGCCGAAATCCGACGGTCTTGGCAGCCGCGTCCATGTTTCAGGTTGCTCAAATTATTGCCAGTACCCTGAAAGAAGTCATCCAGCAGCACAGCGAGGTTGGTCAATCGAGTGAAAAATCCTTCGATGCCACAATGATATTAGGAGGTCAGATTCAAGGTGGTCCAATGCGACTGTTTCTGATCTACCCAGAGGGCAACTTTATTGAAGCTGGACCAGACACGCCCTTCTTTCAAATCGGAGAAATCAAGTATGGACGACCAATCTTGGTTCGAGCCTACCATCCAGCTCTCGATTTCAGAGCCGCCCTCAGGCTTATACTTGTGAGCTTTGATTCAACGCTCCGAGCCAATCTGACCGTCGGCGCACCATTCGATTATCATTGCTATGAAATCGACACTTTCATCAGAGGACCCTGCTGTCGCATTGAAAGCGATGATCCACGTTTCGTTGCCATTAGTGACGGTTGGAGCGACGCACTTAAACGTGCACTTGAAGAATTACCCGACTTCTGATTCGTGATCTCAATCATCTTCATCGCCACCTGCCCCCTTGGCACGTGACCGCACACTTTCGGGAACGTAGATTCTTCGCGCAAAAAACTCGAGACGATCCCAGATCCCAACTGGAATATCGATCGGTTCCATACTGCGCAGAACACCGCCAGGGACTTTTATTCCATCTCTGATCTGCCATCCGCGTGCGTACGCAAAAACTGTACCAATGGTTCCAAGAGAAGTGATTTTCGAACCACACTCGATACAATCCAGTGCATACACAAGCCGATAGAGTTCCTCACCACCATGTTCCATGCATGTTACAATCCACGTAATATTCTCCACGCTCAAGAACGGTGCCGTATGTAATAGATCTTCTGCAAGCGCGAGCGACAATCCAGCCCCACGCGCAGCACGATACAACTGTACCCCAACTTCACTCCGGGACCGGATCACGACGGATTAATAGCGGCAAGCCACCAATCCGGCTCAATCGCCAATTCATCGAACAATGGAGCCCCCTGCGCCAAGGTAACACGAGTCCAGCGATCTGACTTGGGATCAAATTTCGATGCACCAAAGAACGCCAACTTGAATCTGAGCATATCAATTGGCTTACACGCACCACCCACAAGATTATCTCGTATCTCGGCATACGGGTATCGCGCCAAAGTTTGAACACGCCGAACTGCGGCACGATGATGTGGATGATCACACAAAAAGTCCAGCAAGATCCCTTTCTGGTCAACCAGATCCCTCACCAGAGCCTGCACTTGCCGCGCAATATCAATCGGCGTCTCCCATTCAGCACCCGGTTCGTCGAATCGCAAACCAAGACGTGGTTCCTGCTTGGCTTCCGACACATACCAAAATTGCTTTTGCTGATCAGGATCAGAAAAATTCAAATCCAGAGCCCAACACCAATCTTGCAATACGAGCTGCTTCAAATGACTGATCGGCATCGCAGGATCAAAATGCCCGATATCCGATGTTGCCATCTGCTCGGATAAGTCGTCAACCAAGGACCCAAAGGGCTCAATCAGGAATGCGGCCATGAGTTCCTGGAAAGCGATAGACTTTGTCTGTCCGATTTTCCACATCCAATCAATTGGATAGGACCTGTTACACATGGGATCATCAAGGCATTCAATAAATTGAATCCACTCTTTCCTCAGACTCAGGATGACGCCGTGTGCCTCATGATCGTTCACATGCCATTCATTGAGATGACTCAGGGCACGCTTTGCTAACCGACGTAAATGTGCTTCTTCCGACTGCGTAACGCTGGGCACATCTCGCACACGAGCCAAAGCCGTCTCTCGGGCCTGGATCCAGGCATCGAGCAATGTCGAATGATTCACGAGAAAAGGTGCCATTCCAAGCCCGGTTGCGTTTCCGATTCCAAGATGCCGTTTTAAGTCGCGGTCAAGAGCCGCCTGCCCCAGATGCTCAACCAAATCGTGACTGAAACCGCGAATCATCCAGACAGCAAGCATTTCCGCCATAAACGGGCCGGACAAGCTCGGGCGATCGGCAATGCGTACGCGATCCGCGATTCCGAACTTACCGTTTCCGTAAACAGCGGTCGTGCGCATCAAGTAACCTATGTCAAGAATGCGCGCCCGATCCGGTTGACGCTTCTGCCTAAGGCAATCAACCACGTGGTCAAATAAACGGACCGATTTATTCGCCCTCGATACAATCAGGTCCCGATCAGAAAAGCGCGCCGCTTCTTGCCGTGGGCAATCGACAACCAAGCGTGAAATCTCCGCCGTATCCGGAATCCCGTCATAGAGCACAAAAGAACTATCCCAAGCGTCGGCAATCACGCGATCGGTTCGCGCCTGATCGTCAAGCGCATTCGCGATTGCCACCAGGGAATAGACGTAACCATCAAGAGATATCGAATAGACAGCATGCCCATAACCGTTGGAGTCCATATTCCAAATCGTGCGGACGACCTGTGCAGATACCCTGTGCAGCCGCCTCAAGAGAGTCGGAAGAAAAGATAACCGGGAAGGAAAAGCTTGACCCATGCGCGTCAAACGCATCACCTCCTCAGGTGTACGCAGAGAAACCACTTGTCGGAATGGAAAATCGTCCATTACATCGGTCCAAAGCTCTGTTCGTAGAACGACAACCAGTTTCCACCCATGAGTTGTGAAACCTCCTCCTCACAAAACCCAACGTCTTCCAATCCTTTACGGATATTCTTCCAATTTCGATTGTCTTGAAACCATGGAGGCCCTGATGGAAACATCGGTGTTTCGCCGGAGTCGTTTCGTGGCATCTTTGACCAGCGACCAAACCGCATCCACTCAACCACCTCATCCGGTTGATCTTGACACAAATCCGACCCAAAACCAAAGTGATAAATGCCATAACGCGATACGGCTTCGGCGATCATCTGACAGAATTGTGACAAGCTACAGTCAGAACCATCTTGCAGATGGTGAGGATACATTGAGAAACCAAACATACCACCAGACAGACTCAACTCCTTGAGCACATCATCGGATTTGTTCCGAACGGAAGAATGCCACCAATAAGGATTCGCATGCGTTATGGCGATCGGACGTGTGGAGAAATTTATCGCCTCGAGCGTTGAACGCTCACCCGAATGAGACATATCAATCACCATTCCAACACGATTCATTTCAGTGACCACTTGCCGACCGAAACGTGTCAAACCGGTATCGTCCGTTTCATACACCCCGGCGGCCAGAAGCGACTGGTTATTGTAGCTCAGCTGCATAAAGCGAATTCCCAACTGATAGCAGATTTCGACAAGCCCGATATCATCTTCAATCGGACTCGGATTCTGCAGTCCAAAAAAAACAGCTGTTTTTCCCTGCTCATGCGCTCGACGTACGTCATGACCCGAAAGCCCCCTCTGGATGAGACTTGGATTCTGATCGAACAATTGATTCCATGTTTCGAGATTGGAAACCATTTCTCGAAACCCTTCGTGATAGGCAACAGTGACATGAACAGCATCCACACCACCTTCACGTAACTGGGAAAATATCTTTTTCGACCAATTACAGTACTGCAAATTATCGATCAAATAATGGGTCATCATACGAGGCCACTCGAGTAACAAAGCGCTTCGCTACCTCTTTTGAGCCGACTCGGACTCATCCGCACGCGACGATCACTGACCGAGGCACCAACGCATAATCGCTTTTTGAACATGAAGACGATTCTCCGCTTCGTCCCAGATCACCGAATGAGGTCCATCCATTACCCCACTCGTTACCTCCTCGCCCCGATGCGCTGGCAAACAATGCATGAAAAGCACCTCTGAATTTGCATGAGCGATGATCTCCTCATTCACTTGAAATGAGCGAAGCAAATTGTGTCTGCGCTCCTTGGAGGACTGATCATCATGCATGGAAACCCAAGTGTCAGACACAACTAAATCCGCTCCGATGACAGCCGTCTTCAGGTCATCATTGACGATATAACGTCCTCCGTTACTCAGCAGCAACTCGACAAATTCCTCTTCTGGAGACAGCTCGACCGGCCCCGAGAAAACGAAATCAAATCCAAATGCGAGAGCCGCATGCAAATACGAAGCACATACATTATTTCCATCACCCGCCCAGACAACTTTTTTTCCTGAAATCGACCCCCTGTGCTCCTCATAGGTCATAATGTCGGCCATAATTTGACAAGGATGCGTGCGATTCGTTAAGCCATTGATCACAGGGACAGTGGCGTAATCGACCATTTCGAGCAAGACACTCTCGTCGAACGTACGCACCATGATCATATCGACGTAGCGCGACAAGACGCGTGCCGTATCCGCTATGGTTTCTCCATGACCAAGGTGCAGATCATTCCCACTGAGCACCATCGTCTGTCCACCCATCTGTCGAACACCGATGTCAAAAGACATGCGCGTACGCGTTGATGGTTTCTCAAAAATAAGTGCCACCATAGAACCATCCAAAGGCTGAACATCATCCAACGCTCCTCTGAAGCGTCCCGTTCGACATGATTTCATTTGGCCCGCTTGATCCAGAATAGATCGCAGATCGGAAACACGGGTTTTATGTATATCCAAAAAATGTCTCATTCAGCGTCTCTCGGTTTGTCTATACGTTCACAGTCCTCATCCACAATGGTGTAACAGCGTAACTTCTCGGGCAACGACATCCAATCGGGTCAATAGACCTTATGCAAAGCTTTCGGCGACATTCGCGAGACGAGTTTCCGCCTCGTGTATGTCCTCATCCGAAATGTTCAACGGCGGCAAAATCCGAATGACGTTATCTGCAGCTGGAACCGTCACAACCTGATGCGCATATCCGGCCTCTACCACATCGGAATTTTTAGGCCTGCACGCAAGCCCAAGCATTAGACCTACGCCACGAATGTCCTTAAAGACATGAGGATACCCAGCAATGAGCGCTTCGAGACGTTGACGAAAGAGCCCGGCCTTCCTATTCACTTCAGATAAAAACTCTGGATTAGAAATAATGTCCAAGACTTTACCGCCAACGGCGCACGCCAAGGGATTTCCTCCATAGGTGGATCCATGCGTACCCACTGTCATACCGGAGGCAGCTGCCTCGGTCGCGAGAACCGCACCTAATGGAAATCCACCACCGATCCCTTTCGCAATCATCATAATATCAGGAAGCACCCCAGCCCATTCATGCGCAAAAAGACGCCCGGTTCTCCCCATGCCACACTGAACTTCGTCAGCGATCAGCAAGAGATCATGTACATCGCACAACTCTCTGATTTTCTTCATACTCTGATCAGACAAAGCATGAATTCCACCCTCACCTTGAATTGGTTCGACCATAATGGCTGCTGTCCTATCACAAATTGCACCCACCAGACCCTCAATGTCGTCCCATGGCACCTGACAAAACCCGCCCAAAATTGGGCCAAATCCTCTGATCATCTTTTCCGAACCGGAAGCCGCAATTCCAGCAGCTGAACGGCCATGAAACGCACCCGAAAATGAAATAATCTCAACCCGTTCCTCTTGACCGCTTTCAAAGAAATACTTCCGAGCCATCTTGACGGCCAACTCACACGCCTCAGTTCCCGAATTCGTGAAAAACACGGTATCGGCGAACGTTGCATCAACAAGCTTATCGGCCAACATCGTCTGCTGTGAAATATTATGGAGATTGGATGTATGCCAGAGTTTCTCGGCCTGCATTGTTAGCACTTTGACCAATTCTGGATGGGCATGGCCTAAGGCATTAACGGCAATGCCCGCTCCCAAGTCGAGAAAACGTCGGCCATCCGCTTCTATCAACCAGCTGCCTTCGCCCTTTTCAAATGTGAGGTCAGACCGAGAATATGTTGGCAAAACCGAAGCAATCATTGCTCATTTCCTTGAATTCACATTCTCCCAGATCCAACAGACCTGAAAGAAATTCTCTGATGATTTTGAAGATAACGACCGAAGAGATCGTAAGGTGCATCAAACTACGTAGCGGCCGATCGGTATCGCATGAAAGGATATTGACAAGACCTGATCATCATTGACTTCTCAACGTCCATCCAAATTAATGCAAGTTTCACAGACCCAAATTTTTCCGCGATCGATGGCCTAAGGTCAAGCGTAAATGTTTTCGCGGACTGGATTGCTCCTATTGCAAAGAATATGAAAATCTCAAGTCTTTTTTGGGATCAGACCGATACAGAATTAAGAATAACCCATTTCATACGAGAAACGCACCCTCTTCGTATCATCGGCAACGACCGATGATGATCCACGAGACACCATATGTTCACAGTAACCACTCAAATCATTGATGACCGTCCTGATTGTCATAAGCGATTATGTTCATCAGCGGGGAATATGTCTCAGACATCTCAGGAACAAATGCCAGAATCACGAACTCTTGCGCGATCACGCTCACACCCTGGCCAGTAACACCGTAACCCGTTACGGAACCGATCTATAAAGCTTGGCCGCGTGAATGTCTTCGACATAGGTTCGCGTGAACTAAGCCCGTTCTGCATATTCCATCGTTTCGGTGTTAACGACAATATCCTCATCCGAATTTACAAAAGGCGGCACCATCACGCGTATCCCATTGCTCAACAGAGCAGGCTTAAAAGAATTCGTTGCCGTTTGCCCCTTGATGAAAGGGGCGGTCTCAATCACCCGACAGGTAACCTTTTGCGGCATAGTCGCACTCAACGGTTCCGACTCAAAATACTCAACAACAAGAATCATGCCGTCTTGTACGAAAGCCCGTCGCTCCCCAAGAATATCAGCGGAAAGCTCAATCTGTTCAAATGTCTCAGTATCCATCAAGATGAGCATACCGTCATGTTCATAAAGAAATTGTTGATCCTTCTGCTCCAATCGAACACGCTCAACCTTATCAACCGATCGAAAACGTTCGTTAAGCTTCGTGCCAGTACGGATATTTCGCAACTCCACCTGCGCAAAGGCGCCACCCTTTCCAGGCTTTACATGTTCCACCGCGACAACCAACCAAAGCCCGCCGTTGTAATCGAGTACATTTCCCGAACGAATGTCATTTCCGCTAATTTTTGACATAGAAATTTCCCGTCTTTCGATTGAAATTCTTCACAAAATGTGTATATGATCTCGTACAGAACTGTCCACATATGAGAGTGAATCGCGCCGCGCTAGCGAATAGTATTGCAAAATTTGCATATCAGACATGCATATTGTGAGTAGAAAATAAATTCTACATCAGTCATAAGAAGCGTTGCGAATGTAAACAAATGACAAGGAAAACGGAATGAGCGATTTCATTGAAGGTGCAGCACCGAACAATGAACAAGGCAATCGGGCCCGAAAACTGTTTGCAGCGGTTGTTCTAGCTGCACTTGACGATGCTATAGCGGATGACAAAAAATACGGAAACGGCTCGGCTCAAATTGCCCGTTGGGCACGCTCACGCGATGGTCGCGAAGTCCTGACCTGTGCAGGTATTGAACCAAACGAACGAGTCGTTGAAGGTCTTATGAAATTTGTCGAAAAGGGCGTACGGACGTCTATCGCTCTCTCCCGGGAAGAAAGTGAGCGACGCAGTGCTGCGCAACAGCGAGCCGAGGCCGCTTAAGAGACATCGACGTCCTATGTTCAGACCTTATCTCACATTCGTTTCTACAGCGCTAAAAATACACCGAACCCCAATATAGATATACGGCAACGTTCCGCCGTCTGATTGCCGCGATCTAGACCCGGTCGGCGGCGAGTTTTCATAAACTGTGAGAACATCCATGACACGCGCAGTAATGGTTCAAGGAACTGGGAGCAACGTCGGCAAATCACTGATCGTGGCAGGCTTCGCGCGCGCGTTCCGAAAGCGTGGATTTACTGTCGCACCTTTTAAACCGCAAAATATGTCGAACAACGCGGCTGTTACCAAGGATGGTGGTGAAATAGGACGCGCACAAGCCCTCCAAGCTCTTGCAGCAGGACGTGCACCCACATCCGATATGAATCCGATACTGCTCAAACCCGAATCGGACACGGGCTCTCAGCTTATTGTTCAAGGAGTGCGACACAGTCAGAAAGAAGCCTGTTCTTATCTATCACACCGACCAAACCTGCTTCCATTCGTAATTGAGAGTTTTGAACGACTCGCACAAAACTCGGACCTTATTCTCATCGAGGGCGCTGGAAGTCCCGCCGAAACAAATCTACGCAAGAATGACATCGCGAACATGGGGTTTGCCACAAAACTCGGACTACCGGTCATTCTGGTTGGTGATATCGAACGCGGTGGCGTAAGCGCTCAGATCGTCGGCACACATTCGGTAATGGATACCAAGGATAACGCCCATATTTGCGGATATATCATTAACAAGTTTCGAGGCGATGTACGATTGCTCGGTGATCTTTGTGACGATATTTCCCTGCGAACCCATTGGACCAACTTCGGTGTCCTGCCATGGTTTGATCAAGCCTGGAAGCTTCCCGGCGAAGATATCTTGGACATCACATCTCATAAAGGTGGCCGCGTCAAAATTGCCGTACCAAGACTCTCTCGACTTGCGAACTTTGACGATCTCGATCCATTAGCCGCCGAACCATCCGTCACAGTTGAAATTGTCCCACCGGGTCATGTACTGCCCAGTGATGCACACTTGATCCTCCTGCTTGGGAGCAAATCCACCATCGCAGATCTGGAATATCTCCGCTCACAAGGATGGGACACAGATATTGCAGCACATGTTCGACGCGGCCGTCACGTGATTGGACTCTGTGGAGGATTTCAGATGTTGGGTCAGACAATTAGCGACCCCCAGGGCCTTGAAGGAGACGCAAAGACGGTAACCGGCCTCGGATACCTTCACATCCACACCGAACTCAAAGAGCAGAAACGCCTCGCCATTCGCCGCGCCATTTGCCGAAACAGCAACACCGAATTAGAAGGTTACGAAATCCATTTAGGACAGACCACAGGCGACGCGCTTCGTAATCCTTGGCTTGATATCGACGGACAACCCGAAGGCGCTCAGACAGACAATGGTCAGATCCGTGGAAGCTACTTGCACGGAATTTTTGCGAGCGATCCTTTCCGAGCGGCTCTTCTAAAGCAGTTCGGAGAAGACTCCCGCATTATCTATAACGATGTACTCGAGGAAACGCTCGAATCTCTCGCGGCACACATTGAAGAGCATCTCAATCTCGACAACATTCTTGCCATTTGTAAAGACCTCGATTCCACAGATTGACATCAAACCCGGAAGTTACATGCGCAGACATTCGGCTGAACGCACAATCGCTTCCGTTACACAGTTTCACTACACGGACAAAACTTTTTCAATTCCCTTGCTCTTGATCAAGATTTTGCAACAGTCGATCCAGTTGCCGGCCACGTTCACTCCATAACGCTGGAGCATCCTTCACCCGCTCATAATACGCATTCGGATCGTAAATTTCGACACCGAGCCCCAAATTTGCGACTGTCAAGGAGCCTTGCGACACCAAGATCTGATAAGACGCAACATTGAGTTCGGATTGTGCCGCAATCAAATTCGCTTTCGCATCCAGCAATTCCTGCTCAGCATCAAGAACATCAAGTGTGGTACGTGCACCCAGGGACGCCTCCTCACGTACGCCTCGAAAAGCCACTTCAGCCGCACTCACCTGACGTTCCGAAGCTTCAATATTCGCCTCAGCGACATTAAACCGCACCATAGCGGATGCCACATTCTGCCGGATACGCTTCTGAACAGTTAGTAGATTCGCACGAGCACCATCACGCGACGCAATAACGCGCCGCAATCGTGAACTCAAGGCACCTCCCTGATACAGTCGTTGACTAAAATTGAGAGCAACCGTCGCATTGTCACGTTCAAACTGGGACATATCAGAATGAATGCTCGATAAGCGACTCTGAAAGGAAAGTGTCGGTCCAAGACTGGCCCTCGCAAAGTGTACAGACTTTTCAGCCGCAGCCAGCTGATGTTGAGCCATCTGGATATCGGGATGGCTACGAACAGCAACTGATTGGGCATCGGCAATCGACGTTGGACGTGCCGGCAAGGAGGGAGGCGGTCGGAGTGTACCGGGTTCTCGACCCACCGCCGCACGATATTCCTGCCGCATATTTTCGAGATTCCCTTGTTCCGTCGCCAAGTTGCTACGCGCCTGCGCCAGTCGAGCTTCAGCCAGGGCAACGTCGGTCCGGGTAACCTCACCAACATCAAAGCGATCTTGAGCTGCGCGCAACTCTTCCTGCAAAAGCCGAACATTGCTCTGTCTCAAGGCCACGAATTCCTTGGAGCGAATGACATCCATGTAAGCCTTGACCGCTCGAAACAAGACTTGCTGTTCAATAGACAACAGAGATGCGCGAGTCGCCAATACGGTCTCCTTCGCCGCTTGTATGGACAATTCGGCTCGATTATTGTCCCATAAGAGCCAGTTCGCAGTCAAATTGAGATCTCGGGATGTCATATCTGGAGCTGAATTATTCAGCGTACGCGAAAGACCAGTGCTAAAGTCTAATATAGGTCGCAAGGCCGTAAGTGACCCCGCGACATCCTCGTCTGCGGCTCGAAGCAAAGCCCTGTTTTGCTCAAGAAGACCCGAATTCTCATATGCACCGACCAGAGCATCTGCCAAATTTTCAGAAAGAACCGACGAGTGGACGACAATAGAACCCACCAACGCCAATGAAGCGACCCGCAAAGACGTAACATACTTTTGCCAGTTCATTTAATCTCTCCCGACCTATAGACACACCCAAGTCTCAATTAGCGACAATCAGGGCTAGAGTGTAAACTCACGTTTTCTCTCAAAACCTTCAAGAATTGGAGCCGCTGCATTAAAGGCATAGCGCCATGTCACATCACCCAAAATCTTATATCCGAGGCGAACGGAGCCTAAGCCATTTTCCATGAACAAGGCAACGATTCGACCCCCCTCTTTCAGTTGATCTGTAAGGGCCTCTGGCAGCACACCAACCCCACCTTGGATGAGCATGGCATCATACGGTCCGAGTTCCGGCGCACCTCGGGACAAGTCACCCTCTTGAATGACAACATTATCAACCCCTATGTCCGACAACAGAACAGGTGCCTCCGCAATACATTCCTCCACCGATTCGAGTAGAACGACCGCCTGCGAATTACTAGCGGCAATAGCGGATGAATACCCATACCCACCTCCAACATCCAGAACAAGTTCGGTTCCGACAAAATGAATGCACTCAAGCATTTTTGCGAGGGTTCGCGGATCCAAGATTACACGCTTATTATTATCAAAAAAAATATGCTCCCCCATATAGGCCAAGTCTCGTGATGTATCCGGTACAAAGATTTCACGGGGCACCCGCAACATCGCATTTATAATTGGATAACTTGTGACATCAGAGGGTCGAACCTGGGTGTCGACCATTATTCGGCGACGCTCGGAAAAGTCAGACATGAACATTCCTTCACTTCAGTTCGCACAAAAGATCTGGCGATACGAATCAACCATAGCGTCACGTCTAGTACCGAAAAACCGAGTTTAGGCAAATCGACGTTGTATGACGCCCTGATTATTCTGTGAACATCTTGTGCGGACACCTTCAACACAAGTCACGCAATAATTCAATCACTGAAACGGACCGATCCATGGTAAGGCATCCATTTGACAGAAACATCACCATGACTCCCCAATGAACACCCGCTCAAGTCCCTTTCAAATAGAGATTTCGATCCATAAATGTCGGTTCCGAACGTCGATTCAAAACAAACCGTTATTCCGATGAAATACCGACGCAAAGAGTGATAGAGATGACTCATTGCCGTTGCAAATATTCATAGCTTTCACCCTTGATTCCGGGACCACTGGTCCCTCGAAACCACCCGCCTGAATGAAGAACTGGAGAAACTGGGTCGAACAAGCGATGAGGACGATGTCAACATCCTACCTTAACACGTCACAACGGACGAGACTGGCCACGAACAACGGCTGACGGACCCAACCAAAACATCAGTTGAAAGCTGAATCGCTGTGTGATAGGGACCGTGACGGTTACAACGGTGAGTTGGCGGAGTGGTTACGCAGCGGATTGCAAATCCGTGTACACCGGTTCGAATCCGGTACTCACCTCCAACAACAATTCAATCAATCTATTTGACGAAAGCGTCGAAGTTTCTCAGATGTAGAGAGTGAGTGAGCGTCCCATCTCAGAGACCTCCCAGGAAACTCGCACTGGATATCCATACAAGACCGATGGAGCAACAGTCCGAATGCGCACACTCAGAGAGTGAAATAGAGCCAAAAACGATAACAACCTCACCCTTCCAAAATAGAGCGATTACGATGAGCTTTGCACGAACAAAACTGCGTTGTCCTTCAGTCGCCACCAATAATCCACACGTTTTACCGATCCATAAATGCTTCTCCTGATCGACAACTATGACAGCTTCACGTACAATCTCGTTCATTATCTCGGTGATTCGGGCGCGAAAATATCCGTCCCTCGTAACGATACACTTGATGTGAAAGCCGCGCTTTCGACGAAATCCGCTGGTGTATTGCTCTCGCCTGGTCCTGGTGTGCCTGATCAAGCCGGTCTCTGTCTTGACTTAATCCGAGCCGCGGATGACGAGCATATTCCCGTTATTGGAGGATGTCTCGGGTACCAATCCATTGGACAAGCATTTGGCGGTCATGTTATTCAAGCGGATGAAATGTCTTTAAACACTTTGATTAAGTATTATAGAACACGTCAAGATGAGTTTGTTGAGACTCATTATAAACAGTATGTTCTTATACACGATCAATCAGTAGTAGATTTTTACGACAAGCAACTTGACGCATTATCTATATGCTAAAAAAATTAACTGTTGGGGTGCTGAATAGTTACAAGGTGATCGGATTTTTGATCAAGTAACTTCAGATCTTGTAATTTTCGCCGAATTCTGGTAGGAAAAATTACGGTACGCCTTGAATTTGACTGATGCGAGTAAATATCCAGAGTGGCACGTTTTTTCTAGTGGCCCCTTGATCTCAGTAATTATGCTGAAGATAGAGTACGGTGTTTGAGGCTTGGAAATTAGATGGCAAAAAAGTGTTCAAAAAGTTGGGCTGCAGCCCTAATTGATTTTGTTGATGATGGCAGTGAAGAACAATTGCCTTGGCAGAGAGCATTGGCTGCTTTTTTCGGAAGTTTTCTGTTTCACCTTTCCCTTGCTATTTTTGCTCTTTCCAGAGAAGAAAGTTGACCTAATTTTGATGTTGTTCTTGTGCTGTTTCTCTTTATACTCGTACTTTCCTGTCTTTTTGGAGTTTTGATTGCGACTGGAAAAATGGGAGGATTAATTCGGAGATTCTGGTATGGCATAACATTGCCAGCAGCTTGTTATTATTTGTCCAGTACAATATTTACGTGATAGCGATGTTTGTAAAATTTAAATTTCTTGTCACTGTAAGTACCCTCTTTCTTGCACCAAATTTCGGTTTTGCTCAAGAAAATATTCATCCAGAAAATCAATGGAGTCCAGCTTATGAGTTTGGGGGAGTTACGAAGTTTGTAACCTTTCCATCAAAAATCCTTTTCGGTAGCCAGGAACTGCCTGATTTACAAATTGTTGACGGGTATCGAGGTAATCTATCTGATGTAAGAGAGAATTGTTCTTTGGAAGATAGTACATTACTCGTAAGAATTGCGTCCGAATGGTGGGAAGAACCTGCTTATGGAGAAATATCATTGGCTGATATGCCATGGGCTGATGATATACCGCAACAAATAAGGGATCAAGCACAAGAGAGTTGGCCGGAAGAAGTAAACATAGCAGAAGAGTTTTATGATGATGTAATTGTTCTTGACCTTCCCGACGGATCACAGGTCGATGAAAATTGTAGATCAGAACTTGCCGAAGCCCAGTTTTTCTTTGATAGCGGAATTTTACCGGATGCCATCCCTGGTGTCCCGTCAATCGGTTTAGGACTTATTGATAATTAGTGTCTGTTACCCCTTTCAACACGACACAGTCGACTCTGGGCGCCAATAGCTCTTGAGCGCCCGAAAGTTTTCGACGAAGAAGGACAAGATCGTATGCCCTTGCCAAAGTTTGCGCGTACCGGGGTCGGTTGCCGTGCGGTCGGTCGAAAGCCCGCGAGGCGGGCGGTGTTAATTGCGAAGTCAAGGATCGTTTGCGACGCGTTCGGCGGACCCTGTTGCCGCCGATGTTGGGGCTTCAAAGAATTCTCCTATGATATACCATGTTTACAGGGGTGACGATGGAAAATGGTGGTGGAGAGGTTTCGAAATGCCCGAAGGGCATCTCTGCCATTCCGCTCGGGGATACACTACCGAAGAAGATTGTCGTCGCAGAATCGAACTGATAAAGGCATCCGCTGAAGCTGAAATAGTCCCCATCTCATTTACTCCGGTTCGTCCCGATCTTCCCATTGACAATTGAACGTTAGAGCCACTTGCAAAAACAATGAGGGTGGAGTCATGGGACAAAAATTACAACAGAAATATAACCCACCAATACAAAATCAAGGCTTGAGCCACATTTTTTCTTTTTTTGCTTACTTGTTTGGAAATAAATAATTGTTGTTTTCTATATTTGTTTAGAAAGTTTGTAGATTATCGACGAGATATATTTTGCTAATAAATGGGGAATAAGTGCCTCAGTTTCACCCCAAATCTATTGCATCAAAGCATGGCCATAGCCTTTTCAGGAACTTTATCGCGATGCTAGGGACAGACAATGAGCGATGAGCTAAAGCCGCTCATCGCAGCGGCTGCTGCAGGACCACTGGCACGGGAACAGGCCGAACGCGCCTTTACTCTTTTATTTGAAGGAGAAGCAACGCCGAGTCAAATTGGCGGGTTCTTGATGGCAATCGCAACACGTGGAGAAACCGTCGTCGAATATGCCGCCGCTGCGTCGGCTATGCGCGCACGCTGCAAAGCCGTGAAAGCTCCCACCGATGCTATTGATATTGTCGGAACAGGTGGTGACGGCAAAGGTACCCTGAATATCTCCACAGCGGCGGCCTTTGTCGTCGCCGGCGCCGGAGTAACAGTTGCAAAACATGGGAATCGACGACTGAGTTCGCTATCAGGCGCCGCGGACGCCCTCACAGAACTGGGCATTGATGTGATGGTCGGGCCAACCGTAGCCGAACAGGCGCTAGACCAAGTTGGCATATGCTTTATGATGGCTCCGATGCACCACCCCGCAACCGCTCATGTTATGCCAACTCGAACGGAACTTGGCACCCGCACCATCTTCAACATTCTTGGCCCACTTACCAATCCTGCCGGAGTGAAACGCCACTTGATTGGAGCTTTTTCACGTGACCTCATCCGGCCGATGGCAGAAACACTCGCTGCATTGGGTTCTGATTGTGCATGGGTGGTGCATGGTTCAGATGGAACGGACGAACTATCAATTTCCGGTTCAAGTTGGGTTGCCAGTCTCAACGGTGCGTCAATCAAAGAATTTGAGATTCATCCGGAAGATGCCGGCCTATCACCCCACTCGTTTGACACCATTCTCGGAGGACCACCGGACCATAATGCAAAAGCGCTCAAGAACCTTCTCAAGGGGACTCCGTCCGCTTATCGCGATGCCGTTCTCTTGAATGCCGCCGCCGCACTGGTGATTGCACAGGTCGCTCCCAACCTCAAAGAAGGTGTACAAGTGGCCGCAGACTCCATTGACAGTGGTGCAGCTCAGCAAAAGTTAACAGCTTTCGCTCACGTGACGAATGATCAAAAATGACCTACAACATTTTAGAAAAGATAAAGACCTACAAACTTGCAGAAATTGCACAAGACAAAACTCGAAAATCCTGGCAATCGGTGTACGACGAAGCTCAATCCATGCCTCCGGCCAAGCCCTTCGTGAACGCCTTGACCAAGGCACGTCACTCTGGCTACGGACTTATTGCCGAGATCAAACGCGCCAGCCCATCAAAGGGTCTGATAAGATCCGATTTTGACCCGTCATCGCTCGCCGTTGACTATAGCCGTGGTGGAGCAACATGCTTAAGCGTGCTAACAGATACACCGAGTTTTTGCGGTCACAAATCGCACCTGAAAGCTGTGCGCGAATCCTGCGATCTCCCGATTCTACGCAAGGACTTCATGTTTGACCCTTATCAGGTCGCCGAAGCGCGCAGTCTCGGCGCGGACTGTATTTTGATAATCCTTGCCGCCGTATCGGACCGTCAAGCTGCGGAACTTGAAGCTACGGCATCGGAACTCGGAATGGATTCATTGATCGAAGTTCACGACCGTGCGGAAATCGAAAGATCGCGCGATCTCTCATCAAACTTGATTGGGATAAATAATCGCAATCTCAGAACATTCAAAACAACACTGGAGACAACCCGCTGTCTATCGCGGCATATCGCCGCTGAAAAAATTGTCGTCGCCGAAAGCGGACTCAATGACTCACACGATCTCGTCGATCTCGCGCGTTACGGCGTGCGTTGTTTTCTGATTGGTGAAAGTCTTATGCGCCAAAAAGATGTTGCAGCTGCAACCCGACAGATTCTTAAAGACCCAGAACCGATCGAGGTGGCACGATGAGTCTCACACACTTCAACAAACTGGGATACGCCCATATGGTTGATGTCTCAAGAAAAGAGGTGACCGCACGCACCGCAGTTGCCTCTGGACATATAAAAATGGCTTCCACAACTTTGGACATAATCGCCAAAGGCCACTCAAAAAAAGGTGATGTTCTCGCTGTCGCTCGCGTGGCCGGTATCATGGCATCAAAAAAAACCTCGGAACTCATTCCACTCTGCCACTCTTTACCAATTACCAACGTTTCCCTGGATTTTGAACTCGATGTTACGCTCCCCGGCGTGACAATAAAAGGTACCGTCAAGACCCTTGGACAAACGGGTGTTGAAATGGAAGCTTTGACGATCGTAAGTGTGGCAGCCCTATCAATTTATGATATGGTAAAAGCCGCTGACAAAACGATGGAGATCGGCGGAATCCATCTCCTGCTGAAAGATGGTGGTTCATCTGGGCGTTATGAAGCAAGATGATCTCTGTCGAATCGGCGCTTGATCAACTGCTTGCGCTCGCTACGCCTCTGCCTATTGAATACACGACACTGACGCAGGCTTCCGGGCGCGTACTCGCAACCTCTGTAACCGCCCAGCATAGCCAACCCCCCTTTTCTGCATCGGCCATGGATGGTTACGCGGTGACAATCAAGGAAGCCCGCATCGATGCCGAATTCGATGTCATTGGAGAAGCCGCGGCCGGTCGTCACTATCGTGGAACCGTCCATTCCGGACAAGCCGTGCGCATTTTCACCGGAGCCCCTCTACCAGCCGGGACTGATTTTGTAGTGATCCAGGAAAATGTGGTGCGTCACGGTACCAAAATGAGAATAACATCCGATCCCGGAACGGATCGCAACGTTCGCCCTGAAGGAGGAGATTTCCGGAAAGGCCGTACCATTGACGCACCGCGCTTCTTAAATTCCCGCGATATCGCCTTGATGGCTGCAATGAATATCATAAGGATTCCCGTCTACCAAAAGCCAAATGTGGCGATAATTCCAACGGGGGATGAGTTGGTATTTCCAGGCGACCAACCAAACAAAGATCAGATTTTTGCATCCAATGTCTTTGGACTAAAGAGTATGCTTGATCAAATTGGGGCAAATTCTCGAATCATGCCGATCGCACGTGATAGCCTTGAATCGCTCCGAACCGTGTTCGAATTGGCATCCGAATCTGATCTTGTCCTGACTATTGGTGGTGCTTCTGTCGGCGACTACGATCTTGTTGGCGAAGCGGCGAAAAACTTG
This sequence comes from Aestuariivita sp., assembly GCA_026710045.1. Classification (GTDB taxonomy): domain Bacteria; phylum Pseudomonadota; class Alphaproteobacteria; order Rhodobacterales; family Rhodobacteraceae; genus JAPORY01. Next base: position 64,293 of record JAPORU010000131.1, read on the forward strand.
GGAATGCAGCGCAGTTTCTATAAAGTCGCCATGCGACCCGGAAAACCCTTGATGGCCGGACGCCTTTCAAAGTCGATCATGTTAGGACTCCCGGGCAATCCCGTATCGGCAATGGTCTGCGGATACGTTTTCGTGGAACCGCTTGTCCGAAAAATGCAAGGGATCAGTGGCAATCGATTCAACGAACTACAAATCCGGTTAAGCGGATCATTATCTCGGAACGGTCCAAGAAAACACTATATGCGCGCCCTCCGGGAGGGTGACAAAGTCTTGGCTTTTGAACAACAAGATTCCAGTCTTCTATCAGTCTTGGCCGCAGCCAATGCGCTTTTGATCCGACCACCCTATGATCCAGCACGATCGGATGGTGATCTTGTAACCATTCTGCCAATTTAGAACGACAAAAGCGGACGACCTCACATTGAGGGCACATAGAGATTACCAAAATTAACCTGACAACCCGCGCCATCAAACACGACGATAATCCATTCAAACACAATCGTATTGAATACCTGTACAGAGACGATACATCTACCTGTGCAACCAATACAATCTATAGAGAATGGTCCCTTCGTCTTTGACAATGCTTCGAACCGACTCTCCACCCTTCATTTGGTAGGACTTCAATGTTGACCCCAGTTGTTACCCGCTTTGCTCCTTCGCCTACCGGATTCTTGCATATCGGTGGAGCCCGTACAGCACTGTTTAACTGGCTCTATGCACGAGGCCGGGGCGGCACGTTCGCCCTCAGAATTGAAGATACCGACAGACAGAGATCCACCCCTGAAGCGAGAGAGGCCATTCTCAACGGATTGACCTGGCTTGGTCTCAACTGGGATGGAGAACCGATGAGCCAACATGCGCACGCGAAGCGTCATGTCGAGATCGCCTATCAACTTCTTGAAGAGGACAAGGCTTACAAATGCTTTTCAACTGCAGAGGAGATCAATGCGTTTCGAAAACGGGCGAAAGACTCCCATCAAGATACCCGGTTTCATTCGCCATGGCGCGATTCGGATCCAAGCCATCATCCCAACATGCCCTATGCCATTCGAATCAAGGCACCAAGGTCCGGAGCGACCATCATCAAAGATCAGGTACAAGGAGTTGTCCGAATAGAAAATGATCAGCTCGACGATATGGTTCTCGTACGATCCGACGGCTCACCCGTTTACATGTTGGCTGTCGTCGTTGACGATCATGACATGGGCGTTACTCATGTCATTCGCGGTGATGACCACCTCAACAACGCCGCACGACAGATGATGATTTATCAAGCGATGGAATGGAAGATACCCGCATGGATACATATCCCACTGATCCATGGAAGCGATGGCAAAAAACTGTCAAAACGCCACGGGGCTCTCGCCGTTGATCAATATCAACGTATGGGTTTCGCAGCATCGGCCATGCGAAACTATCTCCTGCGACTTGGATGGAGTCACGGCGACGACGAATTCATTAATGATACACAAGCGCTCGACTGGTTTGACATTTCTGGAATCGGCAAGAGCCCGGCGCGGTTCGATACCAAGAGACTGACAAAGCTCTCGGCACAACACATCGCGGCAACCAATGACGATGCGCTCGTAAACGAAATGAAGACCTTTGTGGACAGTTCAGACGTGCCGCAACTTGATAGTCATCAATGGGCCAATCTATCACGTTCGATGTACTGCCTGAAAAATCGAGCCTCGACTTTTTTTGATATCTTGGAAAAGGGACGATATATCCTGTGCCCCAGACCAATGGACATTGACGAGAGAGCGCTAACGTTCTTGGACCCGTCCTCCCGCAATCGGCTCGCTGAATTGACCTTTCTGTTGAAGTCCATTAATTGGACGCATCCAATACTGGAATCGTCGTTGAATGAGTTTGCAAAGAGCCACCAGATCAAGTTTGGAGAACTTGCCAGCCCGATTCGGGCCGCATTGGCGGGCAGAACTGTAACACCATCAATTTTTGACATGATGCTTATGCTCGGTCGAGAAGAGACCATTGCACGGATCAACGATGCAGCCACCCATAGTACCTAAACTCGAAAGCATACATGTTCACTCAACCCGCGCCTTACCTGTGCGTCTGTGGAACGGATCGTGAAATTTAGGGCAGACCTATTGCAGCAAGAATCATCTCGAACGGAAGGACAGAAAAATGGACAAGAACAAGAAATCGGCCCGACTCACGATTGGCGACGAGAATTATGAACTCCCTCTTTTCACACCAACAGCCGGACCCGAGGTCATTGACATACGGAAGTTATACAGCAGAGCGGGCGTTTTTACCTACGATCCAGGATTTACATCAACAGCCGCCTGCGACTCGACCATCACGTTCATTGACGGAAGTAAAGGAGAATTGCTTCATCGAGGGTATCCGATCGACCAACTTGCTTCAAAGTCCCATTTTCTCGAAGTATGCTCTTTGCTCATCGATGGCAAACTTCCCAATCATGAAGAGTTGAAGGCGTTCAAAGGTACCATAACCCGCCACACCATGTTGCATGAACAAATGGTCAATTTCTTTCGCGGGTTTCGACGCGACGCGCACCCCATGGCAATCATGGTAGGTGTTGTGGGAGCAATGTCCGCATTTTATCACGACTCAACAGACATCAATGACGAACGTCAACGCGAGATTGCTTCACATCGCCTTATTGCAAAGATGCCAACAATAGCGGCTTGGGCCTATAAATATTCGATTGGCCAACCCTTCATTTATCCGCGCAATGACCTTGATTACGCTGCAAATTTCATCCACATGTGTTTCGCCGTTCCCGCCGAAGAATATGTCGTTGATCCTATTTTGCGTCGTGCGATGGATCGTATCCTGATCCTTCACGCCGATCATGAGCAAAATGCCTCAACATCGACGGTGCGGCTCGCCTCATCGTCCGGAGCCAATCCTTTCGCTTGCATTGCAGCAGGAATAGCATGCTTGTGGGGGCCAGCCCACGGAGGAGCGAACCAAGCGTGTCTCGAAATGCTGAAACACATTGGCCATGTTGAGCGTATTCCTGAGTTCATTAACCGAGCCAAAGATAAGAATGATCCATTCCGGTTGATGGGCTTCGGTCACCGCGTGTATAAAAACTTTGACCCTCGGGCCCTTGTCATGAAACAGTCGGCCGATGAGGTTCTCGATCTACTCGGAATTGAAGATAACCCCCTCTTGCAAATCGCCAAGGAACTCGAATCGATCGCGCTTCAAGATGACTACTTTGTCAAAAAGAAGCTCTTCCCGAATGTTGACTTCTACTCTGGCATTATCCTCGAAGCGATGGGCTTTCCAACATCAATGTTTACACCCATATTTGCTCTCTCACGAACGGTCGGCTGGATCAGCCAATGGAAGGAAATGATTGCTGACCCACAAAACAAAATTGGTCGTCCACGACAATTGTATCTCGGAGAGACAGAACGAGATTACGTTGACATAAAATATCGATAAACACCGTGTAAGGAAGTCCGCGACACACACGTAACGCGAAACCCTATCACTGCGAATCATTAACACCTTCAATTAAGTATGAATTTTTGTGTGTCCGAACTCATAGGCTATTTTCGCTGAACAATAAGAATACAGCGCAGCACAGTCGCAACATCCACCGATGTTAGCCCAGTTGCTCGAAACTCCAATACGAAAATATCTCAATCGTCATCCGATAATCGTCACACAATCAATGTCTCTCTTTGATACACTTGGCTTTTCATGGAAACGCTCTGACGAATTGGCTCTGCCATCTCAATCGGTCGACCGTGCTCTTTTTCGATATAAGCAAATGATGCCTCAATTTGTTTTTGATGCGGCCGCGCTGGAAGGGAACCCCTTCACCTATCCAGAGGTCAAGACCTTGTTGGATGGTGTGACGGTCGGTGGTCACAAACTCGCGGACGAAAGACAAGTCATCAACTTGGCCCAAGCAGCCAATTGGCTCCTCTCTCGAGTCAGGGACGGTACATTCCGAACCAACAAATCGACCTTCGATCATCTTCATTCCCTTGTTGCCAATGAAGAAGCTTTGGAATGGGGGCACTTTCGCGGCGAGGGGAAAATTAGCGACGTCACACCTCGGGTGTCGCTCGGCACAACCCACTATACTCCCGGCTGCTTCACCGAAAAAGGTGCCCGCAATTTGAAACGCCTTTTTGAAGAGGGTGTAATCATATTGGAAGACACGGTCACAAATCCCTGCGAACGCGCACTGGCTTTTTTCCTCTTTGGGGCTTTGCAACAATTTTATTTTGACGGCAACAAACGAACATCGCGTTTCATGATGAATGGAATTCTTATGTCAAACGGTTTTGATGCGATCTCCATACCCGCCGCACGTGCAACAGAATTCAACGAGAAAATGGTGCGCTTCTATCATCAGAGACACGCCACAGAAATGATAGAGTTTCTCGTCACCTGCGCACGATCATGCACCAACTAAACCACACACCGGCTGGCGCCGGTGGGATTGGTGTGGTTCGCAAGGTACTGAAGTACGACATCCTCGGTAATAGCACCGGCGGTGGCGGAGAAATATCCCCGTCCCCAGAAGCGACAGCCCCAGTACCGTTTGCGGATCTGGGGAAACTCCCGCTGGATCTTGAACGACGAACGGCCCTTCATCATGCGCACCCGATCGCTGATCGCCCGCTTCGGGGGCACCGAGACGAACATGTGCACATGATCCGACGCGATCACGCCGCGCACGATGGCGACGCCGTTCTCTTGACAGACCTGGCGACAGATATCCCGGACACTCAGGCGCAGGTCCCCGCGCAACACCTTGTAGCGATACTTCGTCGACCAGACGATGTGATACCGGTGGTAAAAGACACAATGTGCGCCCGAATCATAAGGCATAATCCAATCCTCCAAAATCAAGAACCTACGCCTTCGTGCTCCGGTTCTTGATTTTGGAGGATTGGATTATAAGGTTATATATTTTATGCTGAAGCGGAACCGACTGCAAGTCGGGGGGGGCAATGGCATTAACTTCCGTAATGGGGCGCCCGAAGTCAAGCCGAGATATTTTTTGCCGGTGCTTTACGCAGCCGCGTTGGTTGAGATGAACCGGGTTCTCTCAATCCAGGCCCATTGAAGCCAGACTGTAAAATCGGCAGCGGACACATGGTCTTTTCCTTCCGGCAGCTGTTTGGTTATTGTTGTGTCATCAATGTGTGTCCTTGTCTCTGATGAGAAGGTATCCGTCGGATCCACCGCCGGGCTTCTGTCTTCCGTTCGTGGTCGGC
>JAPORU010000134.1 GCA_026710045.1 Aestuariivita sp.
CTTTAATTTCAATAAGTTATAATAAAGCAATTTTTGAAAACTCGTTGTAGTGACCGACGATTCCGTTAACTTATTGAAATATAGAGATAAGTTTGAAGTTTGTAGTGCCATACAGTTTTCTAACTATTTGTTTTTAAAAGATCTTTTTTGCAAAATGTTAAAGATGGGTCATAGATATGTCGTTCGGTTTCCCGGCATTGCGGTGTCTCCATCCTGAACTCAATCTGATACTGTCGATCTGGGTCAGAAGTCTGGTAAGCGTTCAATCGTAACTTCCAATCCTTCGCAATGCCGACCTTGTATTCACCAGGATAGGCAGCATGGGAAATGACATACACAAATTTCTTTTCCCGGTAATCCGTAGCCAAATCCGTCCGCTTCGGCGGGTCTGTCCGCAAGTGGATTTCGTTCTGGTATTTGAACTGATCGTTGTGATTAGCAACTTCTTGAGTCAGTCGCTTGTTGACCAATTCATAAGCCTTGATCGAAAAATCAATCCCAATCCATCGGCGGCCCAGCTGCTCCGCCGCCACAAAAGTCGTGGCGCAGCCGCAGAAAGGATCGAGAACAATATTGCCAGGATTGCTGGATGCCTTGATGATACGTTCCATCAGGGCCAGTGACTTCTGGGTGGGGTAACCGGTACGTTCCTTGGCAACGGCGGCAATGACCGGCAGGTTCTAAACATCGCGCAACGGCAATCCCTTAATTGGTTCATTAGATAGATGTTGCGCAAAATTAGATGTTTCCTTTTTTGGATACTTTGGTTGGATTGTATCCCCATTCGGCAAGACCAAAAAAGACGATGGCCGCACACATTGTGATCAAAAATGCACTGCTGTTCCATTGGCCGTAGAGGGCAAAGCGGATCAGTTCCACGGCATGAGTGAAGGGATTAAGTACACAAATGTCATGCAATAATTTGCTACTTTCTGACATTTTCCAAAGGGGGTAAAGTGCCGAGGAAAGAAAAAACATTGGAAAGATAATAAAGTTCATTACACCGGCGAAGTTCTCGAGTTGACGAATAAAGCTCGAAAGGAACAAACCAAGGGAGCCCATCAAAAATCCTGCAACAATAAAGGCCGGAAAGGCTGTTAAGTAGCCAATTTCAGGAATCCTTATTCCATATAAGAACGTGATGAAAAGAAACACATAAACTTGTAATAATGATACGAAAACGCTGCCAATGAGTTTGCACAACAGTAACCACCAGCGCGGTAACGGCGAGGTAAACAGAAGTTTCATGGATCCCATTTCGCGATCATAAATGAGCGAAAAGCTGGATTGCATTCCATTAAACAGCAAGATCATTCCGCAAAGACCCGGGACGATGTAAGTTTCGTATTGAATGTATGTCTGATACGGCGGCATTATAGAGAGCCCGAGTGCTGCCCGAAACCCGGCGGCAAAGACAAAGAGCCACACCAATGGGCGAACAAGCGCAGACACAAAACGTCCTTTTTGCTGCAGGAACCGGAAGGCCTCTCGCTTTGTAATCGCCATAAGTACAACGATATAGGTCATTCGGTATTTTTGGTCATTTCGAGAAATTTGACTTCAGGATTTGAGCTAAATTCAGATGTTTGTCCGTCATACAACAGAGACGACCGATGAAGGACCAATAATCGATCACTCGGCCGAATTTCATCGGTCAGATGAGTTGCCCACAGAACGGTCATTCCCTTGGCAGACAATTCGTGAACATAGTCTGTGATGTTTGAACGTGTTTCGGCATCAAGTCCGACAGTTGCCTCATCTAAGAGCAAGATTGCGGGTTGATGGATCAATGCCCTTGCAATTTCTGTACGTCGACGATGTCCGCCATTGAGTGTTCGGACTTTTTCCAGGATTCTTTCCCGCAGCCCGAGCGTATCGAGAGCCTTATCAATTTGACGGTGCGCCAGGCGTCCGGTTAAACCGTGAAGGGCTGCAAAATACTTTAAGTTTTGGAGAACTGAGAGATCGAGATCAAGGGTTGATTGTTGAAATACAATGCCAAGTGATGCAAGAGCGGACTTTCGATCCCTTACAAGATCATGTCCGGCTAAGGAAATCGTGGACGATTTTGAAGCAATTAAGCCGGAGAGCATACCAAACAAAGTGGATTTGCCCGCACCATTTGGTCCGAGCAGTGCACAAAACTCTCCCGCATCAATGTCAAAGTTGACGTGGTTGAGCGCCTTTTTTTGGCCGTAAAAGTAATCCAGATTGCGGACAGAAATCATGTCCGCAAAATGACCCTATTTTATTTCAATTTCAAGGCGCTGGGTTTCACCTGTTGATCCGGGTATTTTGAGATAATAACGGCCCGGCTTGATTGCAACGAATCCAATTTCCATTTCACCAGCCTCATCGAATTCAATGCTGTCGAGTCCAAGTGGACGAATCTCCAGTCCTTCAACAACAATTTCATCGATCCAGATAGCCCGAAAGAATTCTGGACCGATTAACGCCAACTCCTGACTCCCGTCTCCTTGAATTTCAAATTCATAGTATTTTCCAGATGTCAATGTCCACGGAGCCGTCGTGAGTGGAATTCCTGCACCAAGTTGAATGGGTTCAAGAGTTTCCTTGTTTTTGCCCGATAGCAAGCCTGCGATTCCGAGTCCAGCATTGTCAGCCAAAGCTGGGGCAGTACTGATCGCAATCGCCATGAGAATGGCTGTGAGAAAATTCATCCATTTATTCCTTTTGATTTGTTGGATGGAGCGCAGATACGCCATTGCCCAACGGCTGGTGCACATGGGATATGTCGTCATTTCTCCGATCCGGTAATCGGCCTTGGCAATAAGTATTACGCCAAGCAATGTCACGTGCAAAAGCATTTGCGACATCCGCAATGAGGAGTAGGTCGTGTTCCGTACGCCCTGAGGGGAACGTCGCTCGCCGTAGTGTGCCATATATCTGTATGCAACATCCATTCTTTTGGCTTCACGAATGGTTAACCCGACGGTGACAATTCAGTGCTAAAAGTTCATTGCGAATTCATTTGGATAGAAGACGTTTACCAACCTGTTCAATGCTGAATTGTATCATCAGAAATGTTCCCATTCAAAACTCGGGATTTTTGAATGTGGATATGAGCGGTCCACTTCGTTGTTGAATGGGCCGGATAAATTATATATTGCGATGGACACTAGCAACTGATTCTTGGGAGGTAGCAATGTCAAAGGTCACCATGACCGTCAATGGAAGAGCGACATCCGGTGACGTCGAAGGTCGAACACTGTTGTCGTCTTACCTGCGCGATACATTGGGTCTGACTGGTACCCATATTGGCTGTGACACCTCGCAATGTGGCACGTGTGTTGTCCATGTGGACGGGAAGGTGGTCAAGTCGTGCACGATGTTGGCGCTGGAAGCCGATGGGGCAGTCGTCGATACAATTGAAGGCCAGGCGAATGCCGATGGCTCTCTCAATGTTATTCAACAGGCGTTTCAAGATCATCATGGACTGCAATGCGGGTTTTGCACGCCCGGAATGGTGATGAGTGCTGCCGCCCTTCTTAAGGACAATCCCAAGCCGAGTGAGTCGGAGATTCGCAAGTATCTTGAAGGTAATTTGTGCCGTTGTACCGGCTATCATAATATCGTTAAGGCGATTTTGGCTGCATCAGGTCAAGATGTGTCCGTGGTTGCGGCCGAATAATGCTGCACAGAGAGATTTAAGGAGGATTTTATGCCAAAAGATACAGGTATCGGCGCCAGCCAAAAGCGTCGTGAAGATGTGCGGTTCTTGACGGGAGCCGGCAACTATACGGATGACATTAACGTTAGCGGTCAGGCTTATGTGCATTTTGTTCGGTCGGAAGTCGCACATGCAAAGATCCTCTCGATTGATACCGCAAAGGCGTCGGAACTGCCGGGGGTGGTTCAGATTTTTACCGGATCGGATTTCGAAGGCGTTGGTGGACTTCCATGTGGATGGCAAGTGACGGACCGGTATGGTGAGCCGATGCAAGAACCGCCGCATCCAATACTTGCTCAAGAAAAGGTGCGCCACGTTGGTGACCCAATTGCGGCTGTGGTTGCTGATACATATGCTCAAGCTCGGGATGCTGCAGAGGCGATCAGTATTGATTTTGAGGAGTTACCAGCTGTCGTCGATATGTCATCGGCACTTGATGACGGGTCGGTCAAGGTTCACGATAATCTCAAATCGAATCTCTGTTATGATTGGGTATTGGGTGAAGCGGATGACACGAAGATTCAAGAGGCATTTGATGCAGCTGCGCATGTGACGACCCTGGAATTGACAAACCAGAGACTGGTTGCGAATCCAATGGAGCCGCGGGTGGCTGTTGGTGACTACAACAGAGCGTCCGATGAGCATACCCTCTACACGACAAGCCAAAACCCACATGTTATCCGACTGTTGATGTGTGCCTTTGTTCTCGGACTTCCGGAGCATAAAGTACGTGTTGTGGCACCCGACGTTGGTGGAGGTTTCGGAACGAAAATTTTTCATTATGCGGAAGAAGCATTTTGTACTTTTGCCGCAAAAGCCTGTAATCGTCCAGTGAAGTGGACATCCAGTCGAACAGAAGCATTCCAGACGGATGCACACGGGCGTGATCATGTTACAAAAATTGAACTGGCGTTAGATGACGCGAATAACTTCACGGCCATAAGAACCCACACGCACGCAAATATGGGCGCTTATCTTTCCACTTTTGCCTCTTCAATACCCACCTGGTTGCATGGAACCTTGATGGCCGGAAATTACAAGACACCCGCGATTCAAGTGAATGTGAGGGCGGTGTTTACAAATACAGTGCCGGTGGATGCCTACAGGGGTGCAGGGCGTCCCGAGGCGACTTTTCAACTTGAGCGGGTGATCGATATCGCTGCGCGTGAACTCAAAGTTGACCCGATCGCACTACGACGTCAGAATTTTATTACGGAGTTTCCATATGAAACCCCTGTGGCGCTGGCATATGACACCGGAGATTATCATGGCACAATGGATCGGCTGGAAGCAAATGGCGACTTCAGTGGATTTGCTGCCAGACGCGCGGAGAGTGAAGCTCAAGGCAAACTACGTGGTTTGGGTGTCAACTGTTACATTGAAGCTTGCGGGATTGCGCCGTCAAATATTGCCGGAGCTCTGGGGGCGCGTGCAGGGCTTTATGATGCGGCAACTGTTCGCGTAAATGCCACGGGCTCTATTTCGGTTCTTGTTGGAGCCCATTCACACGGTCAAGGTCATGAAACGGTGTTTCCGCAGGTGATTGCGGAAATGATTGGTATTGATGAGTCGCAAGTTGAGATCGTTCACGGTGACAGTTCCAAGATTCCGTTTGGAATGGGAACCTACGGATCACGTTCTCTGGCGGTATGTGGATCTGCGATGGTGCGGGCAACCGAGAAGGTCATTAACAAGGCAAAGAAAATCGCCGCGCATCTGATGGAAGCTTCGGAGTCCGATATCGAACTCAAGGATGGAACGTTTTCAGTGGCCGGTACGGATAAATCGGTTGCCTGGGGTGATGTGACCCTGACGGCTTATGTGCCGCACAACTTCCCATTGGAAGATCTTGAACCTGGGCTTGAGGAGACCGCGTTCTATGATCCAGCGAACTTCACTTTTCCAGCGGGAGGTTATGCCTGTGAAGTTGAGGTTGACCCAGAGACCGGGCATGTTTCCGTGGAGCGATTCACCGCCGCTGATGATTTCGGCAACGTCGTAAATCCGATGATTGTTGATGGACAAGTTCATGGCGGTCTCGGTCAAGGTATTGGGCAGGCCCTCCTTGAGAACTGTGCTTACGACGAGTCGGGACAGCTGTTAACCGGATCATTTATGGACTACGCGATGCCTCGTGCGGATGATGTGCCGTTTTATTCCGTGGATCATTCCAGCCAGACGCCTTGTACGCACAATCCATTAGGGGTCAAAGGGTGTGGTGAAGCCGGAGCGATTGGTTCCCCGCCGGCGGTTGTGAACGCTGTTATTGATGCGTTGCAGTCGGGTGGACATGATGTGACACATATCGACATGCCTGTATCTCCCGGACGTGTTTGGGAAGCGATCCAAAAATAATTGCAACAGTGCGCACGATGCGGTGAATCGTTGTGCGCGCCGGACAAGTCACATACGATTCTATTTGAATTTGTAGGAGGATCAAGAAATGTATAACTTTGAATTCGAAAGACCGAGTTCTGTTGACGATGCTGTTCAATCACTCGGAGGAGAGGCTTTGGCGCTTGGCGGCGGGCAAACTCTCATACCGGCTCTCAAGCAGCGGTTAAATCAACCGGATAAGTTGGTCTCTTTAACAGGAATATCCGAACTCAACGGCATATCAATGCTTTCCGATGGCCGGTTATCCGTAAAGGGTGCAACGACGCACGCAACGGTGGCAGAGCAAGCGCGTGAACATTATCCGGCTTTGGCCGATCTTGCTCGTCACATCGGTGACCCAGCGGTTCGCAATCGTGGTACGATTGGAGGATCTCTTGCTAACAATGATCCTGCGGCCTGCTATCCCGCAGCGGTATTGGGATCAGATGCAACAGTTGTAACCAATGCGCGGGAGATTTCAGCATCGGATTTCTTTACCGGAATGTTTGCGACGGTTCTGTCTGATAACGAAATCATCACAGAAGTTCGTTTCCAGGTGCCATCGTCGGCGAATTATCAGAAATTTCTACAGCCTGCGTCTCGGTTCGCGTTGACGGGTGTCTTTGTCGCGAAATTTGCAGATGGGGTACGTGTAGCGGTCACAGGAGCTTCTGAAAACGGTGTGTTTCGATGGGCAGACGCTGAGTCGGCGCTTTCGGCCAACTTTACGCAGAGTGCTGTCGAAAATTCATCGGTATCGCCCGATGGAATGATCAGTGATCTTCATGGATCTGCGGCTTATCGGGCAAGTTTGGTGAAAACGTTAACGAAACGAGCCGTTGCGGCTGCGTCATAGTCGGAGTTGGGTTGTCCGTGTCTTAAGTTCGCATGGGTTGGCAGTCGCAGAACGATGAGCGTGTTGATGTTTCGTAATTTTTGGAGAGGAATCAGGACCAAATTTTCGAGAATCAGTGCTTATAAAATACCCGGGTAACAGCCTATGGTATCGGTGTATTCAAGCAACGATTACCGTATTTACTGTGTTGACGTGATGTAATGTGCCATCATCACATCCAGATGCGCTCCTCCACCATTCTTGAAAACAGTGATTTCTTTGTCACTTTGTCGACCAGGCGCGGTGCCACAGATTAATCCGTAAAGGTCGGCCCGTACATCTTCGAAGGAAATTGCGCCGGAATGTATTGGAATCATGAGTTCTCCGATATGCGTGACCGTCGTTTCGAAACAGTCAACGAACAGATGCCCGGTTGACATCAACTTGTCGTCGGCTTCGCGCGTATCGGCTTTGAAAGCACCTACGAGGTCGATATGGGTGCCCGGAGTGATCCAGTCACCGCATAGGATCGGCTCTCGGGCCATCGTGGCTGTCGCGATAATGTCAGCCTTCGACGCTGCAACTGCTAATTCCGTTTGAACTGTAATAGGACAAAATAGATCCTGAAAGGATGCTGCCAGGGCTTCCGCCTGCTTTGTGCGTCGAGCCCAGATCGAGACTTGTTCAATCTCTTGAAAGACCGTGCAATAGGCATGAATCAAGCTTCGAGCCACGGCACCGGCACCGACAACAAGCAAGTGACGGCTGTCCGGTCGAGCGAGCAGAGTTGCACCAAGAACGGAATCAGCAGCCGTCTTGTACTCTGTAACCAATGCGCTTTCGATGATGGCCGAGAGCACTCCCATATCGGATGTAAAGAGAAGTAGCGCACCTTGCACTGTCGGTAGACCTTGCGCAGCATTATCTGTCGCGATCGTCACGGATTTGACCCCGTATCCCAGCCCTTGAACGTAGGCTCCACGGCTGAGTAACGTGGTAGCAGTGGAGTCGAGAAACATATCGGTGATCTCTGCCTTTGGCCGTTTATGCCCTGCATACAAGGCTTCGACCGCGTCGTTATAGTTTAGTTTCGAGGCATATGCTCATAGGTAAAAATGGGAACGTTTAACATGTGCTGTAATCAAGTATAAAACTCATGAGGAGAGTAAGCGTGAATGCATTCACACTTCACAGCGTTGTTTGATTCAAATACCCCGTTCTGCGCAGCAGGGTGATTGCGCCGAGTAGTTCTATGCGCTGGAATACTGCGACCGTAATCACTTAACCCGAGATCAAGGAATGTGTCTGAGACTTTATGGACAGAGTTTGTGACAAGAGTTTTATAACGACTTGGAATATAGAATGGGGCGATACCCAATAGCGCTCCGATAGAGACCGTCACGAGCGCTGACAGGCTTGATGCCGTGACGGTGGAGAGGGTGCTGGTAAATATGACGTAAGGGTCAGGCATCGGCAAACATTCAGATAGGCATCAGCATTCAGTCGGCGCGTTCATTTCGCGTTGCAACAGCATTGTTGTCCGCAAACGGTAATGTGATCGATTGGAATCCGATCCCTACGGCTCTGATTGCGGCAAGTTCCAACCGGTTTGGGGACTTGTGATTGTACCGCGCGGATTCCCGGAAAGTATTATGCTTGAGCGTGACACGCTGCCTTACCGCATTCGGTTCAAAGGAACGCGACAAGAACCACAGGTTGGTGCGATATACAAATCTGATCGGTCGATCAGTAACTCTCAAGTTATCCCTTTTGGGAATTGGGGCCGACCATCATGACCATTTGTTTTCCCTCAAGTTTCGGCATGTTTTCAACTTTTCCATGATGTTCAACATCTTCAGCGACCCGATTGAGCAGCTCACGTCCGAGTTCCTGGTGCGCCATTTCACGACCTCGAAATCGTAAGGTAACCTTGACCTTGTCCCCGTTCTCGAGAAACTCAAACACCTTTTTCATCTTTACATCGTAATCATGGGTGTCGGTGTTGGGACGAAATTTGATTTCCTTCACGTCGATCGTTTTTTGTTTTTTGCGTGCTTCACTCTCCCGCTTCTGTTGTTCGTATTTGAATTTGCCGAAATCCATGATTTTACAAACTGGCGGTTTTGCATTTGGAGAGATCTCGACCAAGTCCAATTCTGCTTGATCGGCAAGTTCTAAGGCTTTTTCGGGAGATACAAGGCCGATATTTTCGCCTTTCACTCCGATCAGTCGGACTTCTGAGGCGCTGATCTCATCGTTGACGCGTGGGCCCGTTTCTCGTTGCGGTGGCGCGTTGTGTGGTCTGCGTGCGATGTCGAGATTCCTTTAACCGTGATTGATTCAACAGTGATAAACTTGGTTCGATTATTGTTCAAGATAGATTATCTTTATTGTCTCAAGGAAATGCAGTCGTACGGCAATTGGACTGACAGGGTTGAACATGTGTCCAGATGCTGTTTAACTTCGGATTGCAGCCTTTACATACAAATCATTGATGATTGCATCTCTCGGATAATAAGTTCTGGGTTTGATATAATGACGCAATCGGATCAACCGTTATCGTGTTAATCGAGAAAAGCTTTTTCCACTACATATTGCCGAGGGTGTGAATTTGCCCCTTCTTTAAGTTCGAACGCTTCAAGCATGGCCTTGAGTTCAAGGTTGAAAGCGAGATTTCCGCAAATCATCGCACGATCATTTTCCGCGTTGATCGGCGCTGTACCAAGGTTCGCGAAAGCTTCGCCAGACTTGATTAAATCCGTAATGCGTCCAACTTTGTTACTTTTCTCACGCGTGGTTGTTGGATAGTATTTCAATTGCGAGTGAAAATTTTCGCCAATGAGTTCTTCCAATAATTCGCTTTGTCTGATTTCTTCAATCAGACATCGGCCGTATTCCAATTCATTTAACTCGCGACATGTGTGCGTGATGATGACTTCATCATAATCCGTAAATGTCTGAGGATCGCGCAGTAGAGAGGCAAACGGTGCAATACCTGTACCCGTCGCGAAAAACCAGATCCGTTTCCCGGGTAGCAACGCATCGTGGACCAGCGTTCCGACCGGTTTTGGGCGGAGAATGATCTGATCCCCTTCCTGAATATACTGCAGTTTAGAGGTCAGAGGTCCATCTTGAACCTTTATAGAATAAAATTCGAGTTCATCGTCCCACGCTGGAGAGGCGATTGAATAGGCCCGCAAGATGGGTTTTTGTTTACCAGTCTGGGGGTCTGGGTCATCCATCAATCCCAGCATAACAAATTCTCCGGATCGAAAACGAAGATTACGGGGTCGAGTGCATCGAAATGAAAAAAGACGATCGGTCCAATGGCGGACCATTGTTATGGTTTGGGAGTCGGGTAGAGTGACCGTATTCGGCGTTTTTGCAGTTGCAAGGTCTGTCATCGTTATTCTCAAATACAGTGCACAGTCGATCGTTGCCTTATTTCATCGTCACAAAATAAGGGAATTTTTGAGCATTAACCCCGCAACAGAGACTGGTAATCATTTTCTTTCCATTTTGATCGAAATAACCATTCGGATTCGGTTTGTCTCTTCGCAAGCTCGTCTGTAATTTCGATTTCATCAAATCCGGACCGGCGCGCCATTGTATATTGATCCGATATCAAATTTCCACGTGCCCTTAAACGTCCTTTGAATCCTCGTAAGCGAAGCTGACGCGCTATCGTGAATCCGCGGCCATCAGCAAAGTTGTGAATGTTTACACGAATCATCTGGAGATTTGAATGGAGTAGGACGGTATCTGGATCGATGTCAGAAGACAGGTCAAGTGCTTGCGGGTTGCTTCCAGGGTCGCAAGGTTTACAATAATCACCCACCCAATCGTCAGATTGAAATCCGCTATCAGTTACAATGACCGGCATAGTTGTTTCCAATTCTTGATTTATGGTTTATTCTCTATCCCGTTGACCGCGATGTGGCACGTGCTCATAATCTGTTCGGATGACTTTCAAGGTGAGTGTGTTGTGCTGTCAAGATTCTGGTCAGAACATGTGTATTCGATAGGACGCGAAAGGCGCTTTAGTGCTTTGTTTTGTCAAGAGAATGACAGTAGTGCCTGAACGGTCGTATGAGGAATGTTGGATTGGAGAATAACAAATCCTTTGGCCCCGTGTCTTAGGCTGCTAACGCCGTCTTTGGGTAGAGCGCGGTTTTGAACGGTGCCAGGCCAACTCGCTGGTATGTTCGCAGAAACGTTTCCTCCGGTTCTTTTCGCATATCCAAATAGGCATAAATCAACCGCTCTACGGCATCGACAATTTCTTCGGCTGAAAATCCTGGCCCAACCCGCTCCCCAATGGCCGCTGTTGATGTCGCGTCACCACCGATTGTAATTTGATAGTATTCCTTTCCTGCTCTTTCAAGGCCCAAGATGCCGATATGTCCGACATGATGATGGCCGCAAGCGTTAATACATCCTGAAATCTTCAGTTTGAGTGGTCCGATCTCATGCTCGATTTTTAACGCTTTGAAACGACCAGCGATGTCTTGAGCGATCGGAATAGATCGTGCTGTTGCAAGAGCGCAGTAATCCATTCCAGGACAGGCAATGATATCAGAAATGAGACCTATATTTGCCGTGGCTAAACCGTGATTTCTTAATGCCTTGTAAATTTGCGGTAAATTGGATTTATGCACATGTGGAAGAATGACATTTTGTTCATGGCTGATGCGGAGTTCGTTGTGTCCGTAGTCTTCTGCGACCTGGGCCATGACCTGCATTTGCTTTGTTGTCGCATCGCCGGGTGTCTGGCCGTGTCCTTTTAGAGAAATTGAAACAATGACATAATTGTCGGCTTTGTGTTCGGATGTATTGATGTCGACCCATGAGCGGAAAATCGGATCCGTTTCGTAGGTTTGTTCAAAGTGGGTGCTATCGGCCTTTACGAACTGTGGAGGTGGAAATTGCATCTTGATGCTCTCCAGGATATTTTGATCAAGGCCCTTATATGTGGGGCGAATGCGGTGAAACCTATCTTCTACAAGCGTCCTGATGTCCTCAATGCCCTTTTCATGAACAGTAATTTTGATTCGTGCCTTGTATTTATTGTCGCGCCGCCCAGATTGATTGAAGACGCTGAGAATGGCTTCGATATAGGGGAGGAGATCGGATTCCGGTAGGAACTTTCGAATTGTCTTCCCAATCATCGGGGTTCGCCCTAAGCCGCCCCCGACAATGACCTTGAAGCCGAGTTTATGTTCCTTCTGAATAATTTGGAGTCCGATATCGTGCGCGCGGATAACGGCACGATCCTGTATCGCACCGTTGATTGCAATCTTGAATTTTCGTCCTAAGAACTGAAATTCGGGATGATCCGTTGACCATTGCCGTATGAGTTCGGCGTAAGGGCGTGGATCGCAAATTTCGTCGGCTGCGGCGCCTGCAAAGTGATCTGCTGTAACATTTCGGATGGTATTGCCGGACGTTTGGATGGCGTGCAGGTTTACTTCGGCCAGTGTATCGAGGATGTCGGGTACGTCGGACAACTTCGGCCAGTTATATTGGATATTTTGCCGCGTGGTGAAATGTCCGTATCCTTTGTCCCAGGTCTGAGCAATGTAAGCAAGTTGCCGCATTTGTGCTGAATTGAGCGTGCCGTACGGAATCGCAACCCGTAGCATATAGGCATGCAGCTGCAGATAGAGACCGTTCATGAGGCGAAGAGGCTTGAATTCTTCTTCTGTAAGTTGTCCGTTGATCCGACGTTGAACTTGGGCCCGAAATTGTGAATTCCGTTGCAAAAGAAACGCTTTATCAAATTCTGTATACTTATACATTCTCAAATCTCTTGTCGGAGGGATGTGCATAATGTGAAGGGCCAGTACGGCGCAGTTGATCGCGAAAGTGCTGAGGTTCAGGTCCGTGCTCGGTCACCGTGACTTTTGCCAGATATGCCCCCACGACGGTGTCGGGCTGTTGCTCTGCAAAAAGAAGACGTAGCTGAGCATCAGCTTCATCGGTAAGGATTTCGGCTTCCCGTATATCGTCGACCCACATATCGTTGTCGGCGAGGTAAATTACTCCTCCTTGCAATAGGTGGTTGGCTGTTACGATACGTGGAGCAAAATGAGCGGACATCAGATGACCTTCCGCTTCGGTTGTTTTCGAATCTGTTGCGCGCGTGGTTCGAGACCAATCAGGAAGAGTGCGGGTCCTGTCAGATTCATCATGATGGTGTCGAGCGATGAACTCGCGAGCGTTGTACTGTAGATTTTCTGGTCTTTCCTTGAGACGTTCTCAATGATGGTAATCGGGGTTATTGATGACCCGCCGTACATTAACAATCGCCCTTGAATGAATTTGTAGGCTTTCTTGCCCATATATATGGCGATAATCTCATGGTGACGAGCCAGCGATTGCCAGTCATGTTCTGCAAATCCATTGACGTCATGCGCCGTTATGAATCGGACGGATGTGTTGCGCTGTCGCTTTGTGAAGGCTTGGCCGATTGTGGCCACCGCTGCTGATGCCGACGTAATACCGGGAACGATATGCCAACCGATGTGCTCGGCTTCGAGGGCTTCGATTTCATCGTCAATGCGGCTGAACAGTGTGGCATCACCCCCCTTTAACCTTGTAATCCGTGCGCCATCTCGTGCATAGGTGATGAGCATCTGATTGATATGATGTTGATCCGTTGACGGCCCAAATCCGATCTTTCCTGCATCAATGATTCGGGCATTCTCCTTGGCAAGCGAAAGGATGGTTGGTTCAACGAGATGATCGTGAATGATGACATCGGTTTCCTGGAGTACGCGGCAGGCCTTGAGTGTGAGGAGTTCGGGATCTCCAGGGCCGGCACCGACAAATGTTACGTGCCCATGCGATTTACCACGCTGGATTCTGTGAATGGTCTTCGATGTCACGTTCTTCTCCATGCTGGATGTGATGATACGGGATAGTTGAACGGATGTACTCTGCTCACTCCGCAAGATATTCTCGACGACGTATAACGTCATGGTCGCGTAAATTGGTCCGATTGACAAAAAATGCGGGATTGGATATCGCCATTTAATTCATTTAAATATAGGAAATTATTCTATGATTATGCAATAATTCTAATTAAATAAGAATTAATTTCTAAAAAATATAAAAGAGTTGTTACGTCATTTCAATTGCTGGAAGAAAATTAAATGACTATTCGAATTGATACGCTCGATCGGAAAATTTTGGCAGAATTGCAGCGTGATTCGAGCCAGACACTTGATGAGATTGCGCGGAGTGTCGGATCATCGAAGACACCCGTCTGGTCTCGGCTCCGAAAGCTCCGTGAGGCAGGTGTGATCAGTCATTATACGGTCATGCTGGATTCAGATGCCCTTGGCTTTGAAGCCTGTTTCTTCGTCTTGATACGTACCTCACAGCATGAGGCTGAGTGGCAGGAACGCTTTTTGACCGCTATCCGGCAACGTCCCGAGGTTCAAGAAGCGCATCGTCTTGCGGGTGAGGTGGATTACATATTGAAGGTCCGGGTCAAGAATGCGCGGGCTTATGATAAGTTTTATCAGGCGTTGATTTCGGATGTTCGCATTTACAATGTCACGGCCTTACTGTCGATGGAAGAGATAAAATCGACGACGATGCTGCCTCTTTGAATAGAGATGTTCTTCATTGGTGAATGGGTGTATCCGCAGCATGCGCATTTAATTGGTGATACGAGTACCACTGTTTTCTTTTGGCAGTCTGGCCACCTTTCACGCATTACGAGGGTTTTCACCAGTTCAGCACGAAGCGGATTCATGGTAAGGTTCCCTGTTGCGCTTTACAATTGACTCAACGGGCAAAGGCATCGGTTCGCCGTTGACCCGTCGCTCTTTCTCAAGGGTGCAAGGCGATTGGCAGTTTAATACTTATGTGGATCCGAGTGCGTCAATAATGGCCGAGAATTTGCGAGGATCAAGGCTCGCGCCACCCACAAGCGCGCCATCGACATACGGGCATTGAAAGATGGGTTCGGCATTGCTGGGCTTGACGGATCCTCCATAAAGCAATCGAATCCTCTGTCCTGTTTCCGAGCCGAATCGAGTATCGAGTTTTTTCCGGATATGCATGTGTACGTCATTGATTTGGTCAATGGAGGGGGTTTTACCGGTTCCGATCGCCCAAACGGGTTCATAGGCAATAACGACGCCCTTGTCGGCGGCACCGTCCGGTACGGACTGTTCCAATTGTTCCGTGACTATGTCAAGGGTTCGGCTGTGCTGGCGGTCCTCTCCACTTTCACCAATGCAAATTATTGGCGTCAGATTGAAACGTAAGGCGGTTTCGGCCTTGGCACGGATGAGTATATTTTGCTCATTGTGGCCGTGTCGACGTTCCGAATGACCCAAGATGACATACGTGGCACCGCAGTCCCGGAGCATTTCTGCGGATATGTCCCCTGTATGCGGTCCTGATGCGTGGGTATGACAATCCTGCCCACCGATCTGAACTGACGTACCCGTCAATCCGGTCAATGCTTTTGCAATCGGGTGAATAAGAGTCGCAGGGGGACAGAAAAGAATCTCGACAAGGGAATTTTTTTGCCATTCGGCAAGGTTAGTGATGTCCCATAGGTTGCGTGAAAGACCATTCATCTTCCAATTTGCTGCTGCAAGTCTTTGTCGCATAGCTGTTCGAGAAATGTTGTTCCAATACCGATTGCGTCATCGGGAATGTTGATGGTTCCCCACGGCCGTCAATTCGTCAATATCCTTGAATTTGATCGATTCTCCACACCCACATGCATCTGCAACATTTGGATTTTTGAAGCGAAACCCGCTGTCAAGTAAATTCACCTCATAGTCTATTTCGGTACCGAACAGAAACATTTGAGCCATCGGTGCAATAAGAACTCGGGCACCATTCTGCTCGACGACTTCATCATGTGCCTCTTTGCCCTGTACGTATTCCATGGTGTATTCCATGCCAGCACAACCACCCTTCTTTACCCCGATTCGAAGGCCATAGTGATTTTCGTCCTTCATCAGCTTGATGATTTGTGTCACTGCACGATCTGTCATGGTGATGGCTTGGGTTCCAGATATTCCAAACATCGGATTTACTCCAAAATTTCGGTCTCACAATCAAACGTTGAGGGACGGGCCTTGGATCATGTAGGTTTTTCGGTCAGGGGTTCAAATAAATCCGAGTTCCAAGCGTGCTTCATCGGACATCATGTCCATTCCCCACGGAGGTTCCCATGTGAGGGTGACATTGACCTGCTTTACACCCGGGATTGGTTCAATGGCGTCTGCGAGCCAACCGGGCATTTCTCCCGCTACAGGACAACCGGGGGCCGTGAGAGTCATGATAATGTCTACTTCACTTTGTTCGTTTATGCCAATAGTGTAAATCAGGCCTAACTCATAAATATTGACAGGTATCTCGGGATCATAAACTGTCCGACAAGCGTTGACGATATCCTCATACAGTGGATGATCCGTTGACGACGGCGCAATGAGTGGTGCACCTTCAAGCGGTTCTATTGGCTCTTCCATTGTGACCTCACTATAATCTTGACTCTTTATATAAGGATTTGTTCGGCCGACGTAAAGTGTTTGCCAGGGTTGGCAGTGAGGCCAGAGGTCTCTCTTAGGGGACACGTGTGATTGAATGAACAGAACCCCGTTGTTAAGGAAATGAATGTTCTTGATCTGTAAGGTCTGCAGCCTGATTGTTCTGCTGATGATTGTCGTAAAGTATGTCTCTTGAAAGTTTCAAAGTGATCGCGACCGACGGCAAGGCCCGAACGGGTGAATTGCGACTGCCACGTGGTTCGATTCGTACTCCGGCTTTCATGCCGGTCGGCACCGCTGCGACCGTCAAGGCGATGATGCCGGAAAATGTTCGGCAAACCGGCGCTGATATATTATTAGGTAATACCTATCATCTTATGCTGCGTCCTGGAGCAGATCGGATTGAGCGTCTGGGAGGTCTGCACACCTTTATGAACTGGGATCGTCCAATCCTTACAGATTCAGGTGGATTTCAGGTGATGAGCCTATCGACGTTGAATACATTGAGTGAAGACGGTGTGGCATTCAGGAGCCATATTGACGGGTCAATGCATACGCTCACGCCTGAACGTTCCATCGTTCTTCAAAAGCAATTGGGAGCGGACATTGTGATGTGTTTTGATGAATGTTTGTCCTTGCCCGCTGAACGTGCGCATGTGGTACAGAGTATGCGACGTTCTATGCGCTGGGCCCAAAGATCGAAGGACGAGTTTGGTGAAAATGATCAGCAATGCCTGTTTGGCATACAGCAGGGAGGATTGGAGGAAGATCTTCGTCGAGAGAGCAGTGAAGCCTTGCAAGATATTGGATTCGATGGCTACGCCGTTGGCGGGCTTGCTGTTGGTGAAGGGCAACAGGCCATGTTCGATTGTCTTGACTATGCGGCGGCGCAACTTCCCGTTGAGACGCCGCGCTATCTTATGGGGGTTGGTAAACCTGAAGATATCGTGGGAGCTGTAGTACGAGGCATTGATATGATGGACTGTGTCTTGCCAACACGTTCTGGACGTACCGGGCAGGTCTTCACCCGGTATGGTGCGTTGAACATTAAGAACGCGCGTCATCAGGATGATCCCAGGCCGTTGGACGACGCATGTTCGTGTCCAGCATGCCGCAATTATTCACGCGCGTATCTTCATCATGTTTTTCGTGCGCACGAAATTATCGCATCGATTTTATTAACATGGCACAATTTACAATTCTATCAGGATATTATGGTCGGTCTGCGCAGCGCGATAGAGAAAAGATGTCTTTCTGAATGGCACAATGAGTTTGAGCGCCGTCGAAGCCAAGGCGACATTGATCCTATCTAGAGGGATCGCAGGTGGTGATCATTGAACGGTATCGCGTGTCAGCCCCGCTAAATATTTGGATTCGCTGTGTCTCTGGAACAGGGAGAGATCTCGCGGACCGAGACACGCTCAAGTGGATATTCATATGCAAGGTACGTTCATCTTTAAATGTTTTGAGTCGCATTTGTTTATCACGCGAAAATGTGGGAGACGTGATGCCGTCAATGATAGGACAAACATACGGTTCTCGTCTTGAAATTGCAAAAGTGAATGCCAAGTAAAGGGTTGAGAGTGTACCCCATTTACCGTACCAAACGTCGTTCGAACGCGGACCAGCATGAAGGATATCTCTATGGCATCGCGACTAAAGTCTTCTTACGCAGTTCTTCCACTTCGTGATATTGTTGTTTTTCCGCAGATGATTGTTCCTTTGTTTGTGGGACGTGAACGATCCGTGCGGGCGCTTGAAAAGGTGACGAATTCAGATGAACAGATCTTGTTGGCAAGCCAGCTTGATCCCGGAATCGACGATCCTGGCAGCGAGAGTTTGTATCGCGTCGGTGTACTTGCGAATATCTTGCAAATGCTGAAGTTGCCGGATGGTACGGTCAAGCTACTCGTTGAAGGTGATCAACGGGTAAAGATTGTCAAGTTCCTGGAAAACGAACACTTCTTTGAAGCGAAACCGGGTCGACTGACGGAGATGATGGGCGACAAGACGACTGTCGAAGCGCTCGTTCGTACGGTTGTCAACGATTTTGCGCGCTATGCAAGAAGCCGGAAGCATATTCAGAAGGAAGCTTTGGCCGCGGTTAGCGATGCCACGGACCCCGGAAAGCTCGCCGATCTGGTGGCTGGACATCTGACAGCGGATGTGCCGCAGAAGCAGGAAGTTCTGGAGATGCTCTCTGTGAGTGATCGTCTTGAGAAAGTGTATACGTTGATGCAGAATGAGATGTCGGTACTCAAAGTCGAGAAGAAAATAAAGACCCGTGTGAAATCTCAGATGGAGAAGACGCAGCGTGAGTATTATCTGAACGAGCAGATGAAGGCGATCCAGCGGGAGTTGGGAGATGGCGAGGATGGCGGAAGTGAAATTGCTGAACTTGAACGACGCATAAAGAAGACAAAGTTCAGTAAGGAAGCGCGAACGAAAGCTTTGTCTGAACTCAAGAAACTGAAGACGATGGGACCGATGTCCGCTGAAGCGACGGTGGTTCGGAATTATCTGGATTGGCTATTGGCGATTCCCTGGGGTGTTAAATCCGCGGTAAAGAGTGACTTGGCGCGTGCACAGAAAATTCTTGATGCGGACCATTATGGTCTTGAGAAGGTTAAGGAACGTATCGTGGAATATCTCGCTGTTCAGCAGCGGAAGAAGAAACTCAAAGGTCCAATTTTATGTTTGGTTGGTCCGCCCGGGGTTGGAAAGACATCCTTGGGTAAGTCTGTAGCGAAGGCGACGGGACGCGAGTTCATTCGAATCAGTCTCGGAGGTGTTCGCGATGAGAGTGAGATTCGTGGACATCGTCGTACCTATATTGGATCAATGCCCGGTCGCATCATTCAAGCCATGAAAAAAGCCAAGACGACCAATCCACTGCTCTTGCTCGACGAGGTGGATAAGATGGGTTATGATTTTCGTGGCGATCCCGCATCGGCGATGCTCGAGGTTCTTGATCCAGAACAGAATAATAGTTTTACGGATCATTATCTGGAAGTTGAGTATGATCTCTCGAAGGTCATGTTTCTCACCACGTCGAATTCCTATTCGATTCCAGAGCCGCTCCTGGACCGAATGGAAATTATCCCACTTTCGGGATACACGGAAGATGAGAAGTGCGAAATCGCAAAACAGCATCTCATCCCGAAGCAGATCAAAAACCACGGACTCAAGGTGAACGAATTTGAACTGACAGATGAGGCGTTGAAGGATATTATCCGTCGCTATACACGGGAGGCCGGTGTCCGCAATCTGGAACGTGAGATTGCGAAAACGGCACGTAAGTCTCTCACGAAAATTATCAAGAAAGAGATTGAAGATGTGGCTGTAACGCCAGACAATTTGAATGATTTCCTCGGTGTACCGAAGTTTCGTTTCGGTCTCGCGGAACTGGAAGATCAGATTGGTGTCGTATGTGGATTGGCCTATACTTCTGTTGGTGGTGAGCTCTTGTCAATCGAATCCTTGCGTGTCCCGGGGAGGGGCCGAATGAAAACAACCGGTAAGCTCGGCGATGTGATGAAGGAGTCGATTGATGCAGCATCAAGTTATGTGCGTTCCATCAGTCGCGAGATCGGTGTTTCATCGAGGCTATTTGACAAAATTGATATTCATGTTCATGTGCCCGATGGAGCGACCCCAAAGGACGGTCCGTCGGCGGGATTGGCGATGGTTGCCTCGATTGTCTCTGTATTGACGGAAATTCCGGTGCGTAAGGACATTGCCATGACGGGAGAGATTTCTCTCAGGGGGAACGCGATGCCGATTGGCGGGTTGAAAGAAAAGCTCCTTGCCGCGTTACGGGGAGGAATAAAGACCGTCTTGATTCCTGAGGAAAACAAAAAAGATCTCGTGGAAATTCCAGAAAATGTCAAAGAGGGATTGGAGATTGTCCCTGTTGAGCATGTTTCGGAAGCTTTGAATTTGGCGCTGTTGCAAAAACCTACGCCGTTGGAGAATGAAGACGAAGCCGGTGAGGATGCGGCGGCTTCCGTTGTTGTTGCGGCCAGTGAATCCGGTGTTGTCGAGTCGGGGCAGACAGCTCATTAGGCTTTGGGTAGTGAAGGCCGACTGTGGATGAAAGAGCTTCGTTTCTGGAAAGGGAGAGTACGGTCGGGACAGGGTTGCGATCGGTTTGTCTCTTGCGACCGGTATGGAAATTTTAGTAGAGAGCACGCGAGGGGTCGTTAGCTCAGTTGGTAGAGCGCTTCGTTTACACCGAAGATGTCGGGAGTTCGAGTCTCTCACGACCCACCATCTATTTTTTACTCCCGTGTCGCCTTGAAATATGCGCCGACGTAACCGTATTCGTACGGATTCGAGGCGCCGTGCCAACTCGAGTTTCATGTGATGGTGCAAAAGTCTTTATTGCAGAAAAATTGAGACAGGAAGAGATGTTCTCATCTTGCATTGACGATGGGCGGATAACATAGTAAGGGCGTGCCGTTAAGCGGTTGTAGCTCAGTTGGTTAGAGTACCGGCCTGTCACGCCGGGGGTCGCG
>JAPORU010000020.1 GCA_026710045.1 Aestuariivita sp.
TTTTGGAGGCCCTATAAAATCGAAAGGTGTCCTGGTGCCCTTCTCGGCGTTCTGAAAGAGGAGGGAGAATAGATGGGATTGGTTGGCTTCTCTTACCTCATCTTCTCGCGTCACACTCTTCGTATGCCGAGTTAGGTCAGGTGTGCACGGGTTCAGTTGCTCGGGTCACATTGAGTGCTGCATTTTCGCGCTTTTTGAGATATCCAACCATACCCAAAAGATTGTCCGCACGTGGATTCCCCTTGTCCGACAGCATGCGCATGAGACTTTTGGGATGTTTGTCAAGTTCAACGGCAAGGGTGTCGAAACCGATGGTGGCATTGATATACGCACGCAGGAGGATCTTGCCGGTTTCGAGATCATCGTTCAGGAGCGCTTCAAGAGCCTCGCGGAACAGACCGAACCGGAACTCGGGATCCCGATGCGCCCGCGCTCGGATGGTATCTCGAAAGTTCCGTACATGTGGTGTCACAGATCTCTCCTCCTTCGTTTCCTGTAATCTGTCCAGAACGTTTGCGCAGATGCGATATCTCTTGACTGCTGTTTCCTTGTTCCACCCATCAGAAGAATGATCCGGTTCGGATGTTCCTGTCCAAAGTCGATACGATGGCAGGGTCCAAAGGATATTCGTCTTTCCGACACTCCATGCCCCACGGGCTTTATATCCCCAAAATGACCTGTCTCCATTCGTGCGATCGCAGTTGTTACTTTGGGTGCAGCTTGAACATTCAGTGAATCGAACCATGCATCAAATGGTACATGCCCGTTTTCTGTTTCGTAAACAACAATATCATACACAGCGATTAAAGTAACATATAAGTTACCAATGTCAAGCGTTTGTGTGCAGGATGTCTCATTTCTCTATCGAAGCCGTTCACCGATGCTTATTCCGGTCTTCTCTGTCCCATTCCAGTCGATGTAGAGATCGGTGGCATCAAAGAGGTGCTGGTCGCGTTCGGAGATGAACCCCGGCAGCTGGCGTCGAATCCAGGCATTGAGGCGCTCTCCGTTTCTGGGGTGGACCATCGTGTGGAGGAAGATCTTGCGGCGGGTGTCTTCCTTGCGCTGTCTTTGTGCAATACGGGTCCAGAGGGCGTGCATCCGGGCCTCGAGTGCCTTCTTTTTCTCGGTGAGTGCCGCCAGCTGTTGCGCATCGGACGCACGTTTCCTGATCGCTGCTTGCGGAACAGTACACGCGCAATGCGCACGATCATCCGCTTAGACACCGTCGTGCCTATCAGGCCCATTACGCACGAAGGGGGTTAAAATGGCAAGATTTTGATTTTGGCGGGGGATGTCTTGGCAGACGTGTTTGTTCCGTAAATATCTTCCGATAATCATGGATCGGAGAATCTATGCCGCAGATATGGACGGATAATGAACTCCGTGTACACTGGGTGTTGCGTGATGCAGAGTTGGCCCTGCTGCGGGGTGTGTCAGAACATCGCCGTCTGACGTTGTGCGTCTATCGCAAGTATTTCTAGTTCTAGGCATGGTTTCCCGGAAAGCAGGATGTTGTCCCGCAGCAGGTTCTCGAGTTTTTGGTATCAGAGATTGACAGTGCCGTCGATACCGGGGCTAGGGTCGTGGACGTTTCGGGTCGGCCGGCACGGTTTTACAAGCGCCAGATCGGTACATTCCTTGCCATCAAGCGTTTCAGACGGCCCGTGACTGTTTCGTGGAATGGTTGGCTCCGTCTTCCTTTCTATAGGCCTCAAATGAGGCCATCGTGGAGGCCGCGATCACAGATTGGTTCCTGCTTCATCGGATGATCCGCCCTGCAGGAAAGGATCTGGTCAATCGGGTGGCCCGAGCGCCAATTTGAGCGTGGTCTGTTTGCACGGATTGCAAATCGCCTTTTGACATCCACCGGACGGGCTGCGATGATCTGATCAAGACAACGGATGGCGCTGCGCAATTGGCTGATGTATCGCGCGAGTCGGGTGCGGCAAGGATCAAAAATGTGTTCAGGGCCGTCAAGCGTCTTGACAGTGTATGTGGCGTGGGTTTGGACCGTTCCATTCTCGTGGATGTGTATCCAGACATCGTTGAACGGTATCGTCTGCGCGTCGGCACGGAAGATACCTGGTACATCCGGCGATCATTCGATTTGCAAAACGTTATCCCTATAGATGCCTCCCGATGGCGGCTCGCCGTTGTTTACGCAGCTTGTCCCTGCGGCGATGTAGGACGTGAGCCCATCTTTAACAAAATTTCTTTAAACACCGTCGGATTTTGGTATTTTTCGGATG
>JAPORU010000116.1 GCA_026710045.1 Aestuariivita sp.
TAACACAACATCCATGAACCGGAATCCTCAAACCACACCATCCGCCGTGGTGCATTTCAGAGTTGAACGGACGCGACTATATAATCCCCAAATTTAAATTATCAAACTTCACCCACAACCAAGTGATCAAAAAATAACTACCGGGCGCGGGTGCCGCTCTTCGGGGTCTGACGTCACCCATCAATGCAAGTCAAAGATTATCGGGCCAATGACGCCTTGATGTTTGACGGGCACGCAATCATCGGCCGCACGTTGAACACCGTCGTTTTCACATTCCAAGCTCGTCTCTTCAGACCTCGGGCAAGACCCGCCCGATGGTCTTGGTCTTCTCTACCGTTTCCTGCCATTCCATATCGGGATCTGAGGCGGCTACAATCCCACCACCGACATGGAGCGATATCTGCCGCCCCGACACCCGGGCGGAGCGCAGGTTGACAAAAAGCCGCGTCGCACCATCGAGGTCCTTGGGTCCGAGATAGCCGGTATAGAACCCGCGTGTGTCCCCCTCCTCCCGCAAAATAAATTCGCGCGCCGGCATCCGGGGCATGCCGCAAACAGCCGAGGTGGGATGCAACCGGTTCAGCAGCCCGGCCAATGCCCGATCATCGGCACCGGCACAGCGAAAATCGGACTGCAAGTGGCAGAGACTGGCCGCGCGCACCGACCGTGCGGGAGTTTCCTCCACCTGGATGAGACCCTCTGCGTCGAAGGCCTCGCGGATATACGTCGAGACCAATGCCTGCTCCTCGACGATTTTGTCGGGCCAATCGAAACGGTCGATATCCACATCGGGTCCGGGCCAGACAGTGCCCGCAAGCGCCATGGTATACGCAGTATCGCCATCGCGTTGCAGCAATACCTCCGGAGAAGCGACAAGCCAGGTTCCGGTAATCGCCGAGGTCACGAGCGCAACGAAGGCATCAGGATGGGCAGTCGCCAGCGCCTCCACCAGATCGCAGAGGTCGTAGCTCTCGGACAGCACCCGTGTCTCAACCCGTGAGACCACGATCTTATCACAAGGCCCTTCGCGAATCGCAACGACCGTACGCGCTACGCGGGCCATATAGTCGGTCCGAGATGTCCCGGCTACAGGGTCAATGCCTTCGGCAGCCTGAACGGGGCCGGAAGGTACCGAGGAGAGTAATTGCGCCTGAGCATCCGTCATCGGACAATCCGACCAATCGTTACCGGCTCGGAACCGAAGTGTCTCGGCCCGGATCAGGATATCGGCTGGAAACAGCAAGGCCACATTGCCATTCTCGGTCCGAAACGACGCGATGACAAAGCCGGGGTCCGGTGTCGCAGCGAAAACCGGTACCGGCCGCGGCGCAGATGTGGCCGCCAGCACATCAAACGCGGCTGCTCCTGAGATCCGCCAAAGCGCCAACGGCGTTCCCGCTGCAACCGCCGCCGCCGCCAATGCACGCTGATCCGTCGTGAGCTGAGTCATCCCCTGGTTCGTCCTCGACCACACTCTCTCTGCGTCGCACAATACAGTCCAGTACGATCATATCATTGAATACGGACAGTGAACAGTGGACAAATGCAAAATTTGAGCATAGTTTCTGCTCTCAAGCGGTTCAGATGCCACTGCACCGCGCATTGACCAATGACAATTTGGAAGGGGACCACGATGAATTGGACTGAAACGCGCCGACAGGTTTTGGGTGGAATCTGCGCAATGACGCTAGGAATGATCACCTTCAGTATCGCATCAGTGTCGCATGCCAACGACAAGGTAACGCTAGGTGCGCTGCGCTTCACCAGTCACTCTGCCGGATTCATCGCCTATGAGAAGGGCTACTTCGCTGAAGAAGGGCTCGACGTGGAGTTCGAATTCTTCCAGGCAGCACAACCGATCGCTGTGGCAACCGCCGGTGGGGATGTCGATTTTGGCATCGCCGGAGTTACTGGTGGGTTAATGAACCTGGCCGAAAAGAACGCAATCCGCATCATCGCAGGCGTGCTGCACGAAAAGAAGGGCATCGATGGCATGATGATAATGGCCTCGAACCAAGCCTATGAGGACGGTCTGAAGACGCCCGCCGATATGGCCGGTCGATCAATGGCAATGACGCAGGTGGGCTCATCCTTCCACTACATGGTGCAGTTCGTGGCCGCCAGAGAAGGATTTGATCTGGACAGCATGCGGCTGGTGCCGCTGCAAAAGGTTGGCTCGATGATCGGCGCGCTGAAATCAGGGCAGGTCGATTCGATGATC
>JAPORU010000017.1 GCA_026710045.1 Aestuariivita sp.
ACACAGAACAAAATATCAGGAAGCCTTAGAAGCGGCTGATAAAGGCAATTTGAATTTGTTAATTGAACTGATTGAGCTCTTAGTGGGTCTTCAAATCCAATCTATGGAACAACCTTGAATCTAAATGGCTATAAAGAAAACAATATTATGGGAATTTCATTCATACGCAAAACTTCTTAACAAAACCAAAAAAGATATAGAGAAAATTATCAACGCAGCCTCATCGCAGTTATCTGCAGAAGAACGGATTGAAGATATTGTTCCTCGTCTGAAACGTATTTTAGAAAGAATAGTGTATGGATGCCTAGAAGTGCAAATACCGATATATGGTAAGAAAGTTTCGGGGCTTAACCTCATCTTTTTATTTCGAATGGCGTAATCAGCCGACCGAATTCAAAATTACTTTCCTACATGACAACAGATACCTGTTCTAGGACTCGTTGACATCTATCGTGCGGCGATGATCTCTGCAACCAGATGAATTCTTGCCCCGAAGTTGGATGCGGTCTTGTCATACCGGGTTGCAATCATCCGGAACTCCTTGATTTTGGCGAAGACATTCTCAATCCGGTGCCTGGACAATACTCGATTTTTTACCTTATCCTCGTGAATATGAACACGTGATGTCCAAAATTCCATCCATTGAAAGATGATTTTGTCCCGACAGTTGGGACAAAGGCAATTGTTTGTGTGACAAAATCATTGGCTGACATGTTACGCCCCTTATGCCGTTGCAGACTATTTTTTGGGGGATCGAATTGCACCGTGCCTCGAAACGCCTGATCCACTTTGGAGATAGTGATATGATTTTAGACATCATGGATTGATCTTGTGCTGTACCGTGGACATGTCATTCTATCCTGCGGATTTTGAGGAAAGGCGTCTGGTATGGATCAAGGATGTGATGGCTTGCATCTTGCAGGAGGTTGGGATTGTCCTGCGTACGGACGAGGGATACATGCTATGATAAGGATGCACTTTGCAGGCGTTACGACTCGGTGGAACTTTTTTGATGAGACCGGTTGGTGATGCAACATCCGATCCATTGTCGTTTATTCTGACATGGCCGGTCGAAGCTCCGGTCACAGAGTTCAGTCGAGAGAGGTGATGACATTCATATGATTCGGAAAGATGATATTCTGAGACAGCTTCGGTTGGGTGAAGATAGTCGTTGGGAATTCAAGCAGATCGGGTTTACCGGCCAAAGACCGGTGAGTCCTCGCAGAGATGATCTGGCCGATGAAGTTGGCGCCTTTGCCAATGCAAGCGGCGGGTTCCTGCTGCTGGGTGTGACCGATGGCGGAACAATCCAGGGGATGTCACGGGAACAACTTGTTGTGCTTGATCATTTGTTGGTTGAGGTGAGCACCGATGTTCTAGATCCTCCGGTCCGGATTGAAGTTTATCACATGGACATTGATGGCAAGGCTGTTCTCCTTGTGGAGGTACCACGTGGCCAAGCGCTGCACGAGCGAGACGGCAAGGCATTTGTTCGGGTTGGCGCAACGAAACGGCGGCTTCAGAAGGCCGAAAGCCTGAGGCTGGCGCAGGATCGTACTCAAAACCGTTATCTTTGGTTTGATAAGCAAATTGTACCTGGTACCGGTTTTGAGACGCTCGACGAGCGTCTATGGGAGCCGTTGCTTAGTGTGGCGGGTGCGATGGATCCAAGGCAAGGTTTGCTGAACCTTCGTCTGCTGGCGCAGGATGAAGCCGGAGTCGTGCGGGCAACTGTGGCCGGTGTCTTGCTTTGTGCTCCTTCGCCTCAGGACTGGCTGCATCAGGCCACAATCGTAGCAGCCTGTTATCACGGAATGGATCGGGCCTCGGGCCAGTTGGACGCTCGGGAAATCACAGGTCCGCTTCCTCAGCAGATCGCGGACGCGGTCCGGTTTGTTGTCCGTAACATGCGTGTGTCTGCACGCAAGACGCCGGAACGAGAAGATGTTTTTCAGTACAGCAAGGCGGCCGTCTTTGAAGCGATCGTTAATGCTGTCGCGCATCGTGACTATTCTATTTCGTCGCGACGTATTCGTTTATCCATGTTCAGAGATCGTTTGGAGATTGAGTCGCCAGGGCTGCTTCCAAATGGAATGACCATTGAAGGAATGGAAGCAAGCCAGGCGACTCGCAATGAAATCATTGCGTCTGTGTTTGGGCGTATTGCCGTTGCTAATGTGGAGGGGTCGGAGCGTCGTAGATTTCTGATGGAACGCCGCGGCGACGGGGTGTCGATCATCCGTACGGAAACCTATGAGGCGACAGGATCGCATCCTGAATATAAAGTCGTTGACGAGACTGGCCTTCGGCTCCACATTCCAGCCGCGAAACTGGAACTGATCCCTTCTGATACAATGGTCACGGTGCATTGTGGAGGTGAGCCGCTTACGGGTATGGATGTTCTCGCACTTTTTCCAAATAAGACGTGGGTGAGGGCAACTACGGATCAATTCGGGAACGCAGCCTTGAATCTTTATACAACCAATCTGCCGATGACTGTCTACGCCGCTGGGCCAGGTTACGCAGCGGGACTGGCGCGAGGATGGATGCCGAACACCGAGGGCTTGCTGCTTGCGCTTGAGCCTGTAGAAACCGGCGGTTCCGTGATTTTCCCCCATGGAACGGGCCAGATTCCTGGCCTGCGCGGCCGGTTGAACCCGAAACGCGATACGTCCGATCGGACTTATGTGTATGCGGACAACATCGCCATTGAAGAGGGGCGGCAGCAACCCGTATCGTTCCGGCTCGGAAAGCCCCTTCGTATGACGGATGCCCATGGCGCTAACGTCTCAATGATCATCGTGGACATTATCGGCCAGTCCAGCTTGATCGAATATCGATCTTCAACAGCATGATACTTTTACCGGATTGTCTGCGTGACAGGCCGTGTCGCATGCGGATCTTTCCTTCAAGGAATAATCTCTGTATATTTGTCCGTGCCTTCGACAACCAAATCAGACACGACACACAGGCAACTCTTCGTAATTGCTCTTCGTCCGCTCTGCAAGCTATGCCTCCGCCTTTCTCTGCGGGTGACATTCAACTCTGTCTCCTGATAGATCGGTCAAATTCGCACGCCTTTAATAGGTGATTTTCACCTTTGAACAGGAGGCGTGGACTATCGCCGAGAAGTGGGCGACAAAGCGTGTTGAGCTCCAGTAAATCCAGAAGTCGTTTTCGATATTGGTGAGTGATGCGCTCAATTGCTGTTTTGTTGTGAGGAATAAGTCGCGCTACAGCCGTATTGGGAATCGGTTCGGCCCGAGCTTCGACATCGGATACAGTGGACCTCGGAGTCCGTCAAGGCGGTTTAAAATCGTTCGAGTCGGTCGTCTTTGAGTGGGAGTTGAGTGGATTGAAGTCCGGGAATCACGTACGAACCCTCCGGACCTCTTCCGTTGTTTTTAAAAGGCCATCTCCGACTGCCCTTGGACCAGTTCGAGATGCTGCGGGAGACTCATGACCCCACCGACGTCGTAGTTCGGATCAAGCGGCCTTTCTCACGGGTCGGACGCCTTAACACATCATGGATTTCGGAGCAGAGTTGCTGCAGACGAACAATACGACGGCCCGCATAGATCTGTAACCGCTCCCGATAATCTGCATTCCCGAGTCTTTTGGGGGAGTGTCCCATGCCCAACAGATCGTCTGGGGGCGTGAAGGCACTCGCGACTTCATCGGCAAACAGAACCAGGGTATGCCCAACCCGCCTGCAGGTGCGCTGAATTGTCTGTTCATTGGGCGCGGTGACTGCGTATGCGGTCTGATTGTCCCGCAAGGAAAATCCGTCCAACGCGGCGATGCGGTCTGCAAAAGCCGACCACAGTTTCGTATCCAGGTCTTGGGGTTTCTGATGACGCAGATCGTTTGCGATCGCTGCAATATTACGACTTTTGCGCGGTTCAATATACCGGCGCACCGCGATACCCTTCACCAGATGCTCCGCCGCGCGCTGGGAATCCATGACAAGTCCGTTGCCAATTGAACGGATTCGGTCAAATCCTCTACGTTTTTAAATCGACAGATATGCTCAAAAAATTATTCAGTTGTGCATAACTTTCACTGAGATGTCGGTCCCAGTCTTCAGGGCGTGATTGGGCCGTGATCTTCAGTCCCTCTTTGTTCAGGGCCCAGTCTTCGAGTAGCGGTTCGCCATGGCGTGCGATCTGGTGTGCGATCTACCCAAAGTCACCCCTATGTGTGGTCAAGTGGGTCTGGTTCAGTACACACGCATCAACATCGTCACAATCCCGGAATGGGTTCTCCGGCCAATAGCTTTGGAGAGGGATTATGTGGTCTACTTTGGGGTCGTCGACCAGAAAGGCGAGATCCCAGTCACTGTTGGCCGTGTGAGTTCCTTTCGCACGGGATCCAAACAATACAATTGCCTGGACGCCGCGTCCCGCGAGATCGCAGGATCGAACACGGTCAAGTATGTCTTGGCGCTGGCTGATGAAAGAGGACATGATCGGGCCGATGAGGGTGCGGATGTTTATTCTCGTCTATCCAATTGATTGTCACATCGCAATGTTACAATCGGGTCAAGCCGGGATCAGACCCTCTCAAGTGGTGAGTTTAGGATCCGACCCGATCATGGAAAAGAATACTGTTTTATAGCGTCCATACGCAAATCAGGTTCCATACAGGTACAGTGGTCGAATGTGCAATCGATGGCGGGCTCTCAAACCAGACTCATGACGCACGAAAGGGTCATGGGTGAATGATGCGTGTCGTGAAGGTCATTGCTATTGGAAAGCGTAAAGATTGACAAATCTACTGTGAGGCGGAGAAACGCTAATCAACGATTGTCTCATGATCCCGCTTGACAGTAACTGGACCGGTATTCCACCGTCCGGACTGCGTACACGGATGATACCATAGCCTGAGTCGAATATCCAAATTTTGGTGTCATCGTAGCATGGGTGGCTCAAGGAATCGGGATCACTCAAGATTTTTGCGAATGCGTCTCACCATTCCCCAAACAATCAGAATAACGGGGAGGGTGATGAACATGATGAGCAAACCGTCATTTACGTTGGTCATCTCTGTGAGTGGCGAGAGCATATATGTGGCTAAGGATACGGCATAGTAACTGATGGCGACAACAGAGAGGCCTTCGACCGTGCGTTGAAGGCGCAGTTGTAGATCGGCGCGTTTGTTCATGCTTTCGAGCAGTTTTTGATTCTGGGCGCTTCGTTCGACGTCGACACGGGTTCGTAAGAGGTTTCCGGCTCTTAAGGCTCTGTCAGCGAGCGACTGGATTCTCTTTTCGGTTGATTTTACCGTGCGCATGGCCGGTTCATAGCGTCGCATCATAAATTCGGCAAATGTTTGACGTCCCTGAAAGCGCTTTTCGCGCAAAGCGGCAATGCGTTGCGTGACGAGCGCTCTGTAGGCGTTTGTGGCGGCTAATCGAAATGAACAGCGGGCCACCATTTCTTCCAGTTCGGCTGAGATGGACAAGAGTTTTGGAAGTGTTTCGTCAGCGGGAACGACGTTTCCAGTCATCTCGCCCATTAGGTTCGTGAGGTTTGTGTCAAGGGTATTGATCTGGTGCGAAAGATCTCGCACCCTCGAAAATCCAAGCATTGACATGGATTTATAGGTCTCAATCTCGCAGAGACGCTGTACGATCCGTCCGATTCGTCTCTGTGCTGTCTTGGGCGATACAAATACGGCCAGCCGCATATGTCCCGACGTATCGATTCGAAAGTCACTGGCTGCGATGCCTTCGCCATCGATGATCCAACTGACCGCGAGACTTTCGGAGACGAACCATTCTGACAAGTACGGTTCGATACAGCGATCGTCCTCGAGTAGGGCTATGCGTATGATGGACGAGGTGATGCGTTGTCCAGGTGCGCGCCCCAGCCACTCGTCTGGAAAAATATCAAAACTCGATGGGTCGAAGGGGCGATCACTTATTCCTTCAGAAAAGGCGGTGTAGGTGATGAATTCGGTGTGCTGCTCCCATTTCAGGTTATGGCGGCCGATTGTTCCAGAAAAATGTGTAGAATTGGGAGTCGGATGCGGTGAGCCGTGACGGTCCAGCAATTCAATGAGATGATTAAAATCATCCGCTCGGTTGCGTTGTGAGGCTTCCGTTGGTTGCTTGATGGCAATAAATGCAACGGTACATGGTGCGGCCATTCTCGGAAATGGGCGGGCGTGCAGTTCGTTTGCTAGTTTATAGCGAAGCGGGTGGTCCTCAATCGACGGCATGAATAGATTTACCTTGGCTGTTATGACTTGGCATGGTGATGAAGTTTATCGGTTTTGCGATGCAAACATGTCCAGATTGGCATTATGCCTTGTTGCGTGCGTGTCCTCGTGGGGTTTGCCGCAATCCAGAGTTGAACGGGTGCATGATCTGTTGGTCTCCAAACGAACCATTAAAACGTACGAGCGGTGACCATTTATTGCAACAGGATGTGTGTCACGTAAACATACATTGAAGGATGAAGGATCGGGCTCTTGATGTATGATGCGCTACAGCGGATATAAGGATACATGATAGCACTTGCAATTTATGCATTCTGCGGTCATGAGCAAGAGATCAGTTATCGGAAATAAAAGTCTGGATCGCTGGTGTCATGAGTCCCGATTATAAGGGTGTAGGGCGGTGTGGCGGAATTGGTAGACGCGAACGACTCAAAATCGTTTTCCATCCAGAGTGCGGGTTCGAGTCCCGCCACCGCTACCATTGGCTGATGATTGTGCAACCAATTGCACAATGTTCCATTGTGATCCGATGCGTTATTGTCTTATTGCAGGACCGTTAACCAGAACCAAGTGCTGATAATGGATAACCCCGTTGCAATCAGTACGGATGAGGCCGCGACGCGTTTCGCACGACCATACATCGTGGCAAAGATAAAGGCGTTTACGCCGGGTGCCATGGCGGCCGTCAAAACCGCGGAGCGGAATAAGTCCTCGGGCAATGTGAGTAACCGCCCTGTTATCCAGGTCATGACGGGGTGGATAAACAGAGCGATGACGCAAACCATTCCGATTATTCGGAAATCACCTTCGGGTCGGTATTGAACAAGTACCCCACCGAGCGCAAAGAGGGCGGCTGGAAGTGCAGAAGCAATAATCAACCCTAACGCGTCTTCAATAAAGCTGGGAAGTGTGAAACCGCTGATATTGAATATGAAGCCGAAGCTGATACTGAGAATCAGCGTATTTGAGAACATGGCCGAGAGCACGGACGTCACGAGCGCCCATCCGTTTTTTCCGCGGTTACGGACACATTCCATAGTGATGATGCCGAGACCGTAGCAGAATGGCGAGTGCAGAGCGATAATGGCGAAGTTGCCGGTCAGGTTTTCGGGTCCGAATGCACGGTCCGTAATGGGTAATCCGAGAAGAATGGAATTGGAAAATAAACAACAAAAGCCAATGACAACCCCATCTTCCCAGTTTCGTCGAAAGAAAACATGCGCACACACCATGCCGAGGGCAAAGCAGAGTCCGGCTCCGCCGAAGAAAGAGAGTAGGAGCCGAGGATTAAAACCGACTGAGAGATCAAGCTTGGCGATGGCGGCAAAGAGCAGACAGGGTATCGCAAACCACTGCGCAAATTTCATCAGGCCGTCAATGTGTTCTCGGGTAAAGAACTTGTAGATGGTGCAGACATATCCGGCACCCGTCACCAGAAACACAGGGAGTATGATGTTGATCAGAGTTTGCAGCATGAGCAGCCGGTTAGATTATCGCGAGACGGTTCGCGAACGCGGCCGTGTCTGTCACGTTGTTACAGATGTGCTTCAAGTATCATCCCATCGTAGGCGGGCGTGATGTGGTCGGGCGTTTCTTTGTCGACTGCTGCGTAATCCAAATCAATATGCATGTTGGTGAGCACGGCTCTTCGGGGCTTTGCTTTTTCGATCCACGTGAGCGTTTGTTCCAAATGGGTATGGGTCAAGTGTGGACGTCGTCGCAAGGCATCAACGATCCAAAGGTCGAGATTCTCGACCATGGGCCAGGCACCGTCCGGAATGTCAAGAACGTCTGGGAGATAAACGGCTTTTCCTAACCGAAACCCAAGCGCTTCAATTTTGCCGTGTCCGACGCGAAAGGGTTCGAAGGGTATCATTCCACCCGGACCGTCGATACTGAAGTTTCCTTCGATTGCATTCATGGCGAGAATAACCGGATAATCGGATCCTTCCGGTTGCTTGAACGCGTAGCCGAATCGTGCGAGCAGCGCCGCCTGTGTGTCTGCATCAGCCCACACGGGTAACTTTTTCTTCATGTTATAGACAATAACGCGCAAGTCATCGATTCCGTGAACATGGTCGGCGTGTGCGTGTGTATAAACCACGCCATCCAGGCGCCCGGTCCCGGAATCCAAGAGTTGGCTGCGCAAGTCAGGAGAGGTGTCAATCAGAACAGAGGTTGTTCCGTCCAACCCGTCTCTCTCGACTAAGATTGAGCAACGACGACGATTATTTTTTGCGTTCCGAGGATCACACTCTCCCCAATTGCCGCCGAGGCGCGGGACCCCTCCCGATGATCCACATCCCAATATCGTAAGCCGAAGTGTGTTCTCCCGATTCATTATTTTTGTGTCGCCTTGAAGAAGAGCCGGTTAAAGTTGGCTTGTGTGTGTGCGGCAAACGTATCATAATCGAGATCAAATATCTCGGCCCCCACCTGTGCCGTAAAGGTTGCATAAGCGGGCTCGTTTCGTTTTCCCCTATGGGGTGGTGGAGCGAGAAAGGGGGCATCGGTTTCAACGATAATCTGCTCTATCGGGGCCTGGGAAAAGATCTCCCGTAACTCGTGGCTCTTCGGGAATGTGATTATCCCTGACATCGACAGGAAGAAACCAAGTTCAAGCGATGTGCGCGCCAGTTCAGCACTTGATGAAAAGCAGTGCATGACTGCGGAAAAAGCCCCGATCTCGTATTCGTCAACCAGTATCTTGGACATATCCTCATCGGCTGCTCGTGAGTGAACGATCAGAGGTAGTCCGGTTTCACGGGCCGCTGCAATGTGAATGCGAAAGGATTCTTGCTGTAATTTTGCGGTCTCGGCTGTGTAGTGGTAATCCAGCCCTGTTTCGCCAATGCCGATCATTTTGGGATGGCTCGAAAGCGCAATTAATTCTTGAGTGGTTGCGATCGGCTCCTTTGCGACGTTCAACGGATGATTGCCAACGGCATAGAAAACAGAACCATAGTGTTCGGCAATGCTACGAATGTGTGTTTCGCGTTGAAGTGACGTGCAAATTGTCACCATGCGCGTTACACCGGCCTGGGTGGCGTTGGTCACAACTTGATCCACGTGCCCTTCAAAGTCTGGAAAATCGAGATGGCAGTGGCTGTCGGTGATTTCCGGGATATTGGTCATACTGATGGTGACGTCCTATTGATTTCTCTCGGGATGATGCCGTCAAGTCGGCACGGGTGTGGTTGGTTGTCTGGAAATTTTCTTCGATGTTTCACTTATTCTGATAAGGGCATCAAGAATGAGTGTTGACGGCTCTAGATTCACTTCAATTCCATGACGCATACGTTTGCTGACATCACTGGCTGATTCGGCCCAAAGGCGTGCAGCCGGTACATCGGGTGCCAGTTGTGCCAGAACGGCGGATTCGTTTTGGGCTGCGGCAGGTGGGGAGGTTCTCAAGCTACCCCGTCGCGCCAATCTTCCAAAGGCAATATCGAATAAATCCAGGAGCAAAACAAGACGGGATCTGTTTCGTGGCCCTGCGACCGAGTTCGCCAGCGTCATGGCTTTTTGCGAGTCTAATTTCGGCAGTGAACCGAGAAGATTAATCAGTTCCGAATATAATGTCAGCCCCTCCTCGTTTTGCAGGCGAAATGCGGCTCCGACGGACCCGTCCGCGAGTTCTGTCAAAGCTTGCGTGCTCAGAGGATCGGAAGGTTTGACCCCGGCTTGATCGAGTGCCCGTGTCATTTCGGTGGCGTTTAGTGATGAGAGACGGAGTATTCGACATCGCGAACGAATTGTGGGAAGAAGTCTTGAGGGTTGGTGTGAGATGAGCAAAAGGACGGCTTTCGGTGGTGGATCTTCAAGCATTTTTAGAAGGGCGTTCGCAGCCTGGTCGTTCATCTCGTCTGCCGCGTCTATGATGACAACCCTGTAACCGTTGTCGGGAACTCTTAGACCAAAAAACGAATGAAGTGCCCGGACATCTTCAACCCGAATCATGTCACTCAGTCGTCCGGTATCTGTGACAGAGCGCGTAATGACCTTCAATCGTGCCTCGGAACCCGCCTTTATGCGTGGAATAACGGGATCATTGGGATCTATATCGAGAGTCTGTTTCGGTTCTGAATGCCCCAATAAACCGCCGTCTTCGGAAACTGTCGCCAACAGGTATCGTGTCATCCGATAGGCGAGTGTCGCTTTCCCAACACCTCTGGCACCGGTCAGGAGCCAGCCGTGGTGGAGTCGATCCAGGGTGTGCGCCGTCAAGAACTCGGCCTCGGCGTCCTGGTGTCCGATGAGTGCCATTGTTTCGCTGGGATGTGGAGCACCCTCCACGCCGTCGGGTCGTAAGACATTGTCTTTAGCGTTTGACATTTGGTTTGCTGTGTCCGCAGGATATGTGGCGCATCGCCAGCGCATGAGAGACTGAAGAATATACATCATCGCAGACTGCATTGATGTTTCGCGTGCCATTAATTGTGATAAATCGATTCGGGAACTCGGACGCGAGGGCCAGGAAACCGGAACGCATTGTGGTCTGGGCTGCTTCCCCCAAGGTCTCAAATCGGGTCTCTTGACTTTCGCGCGTCAGCGCACGATGCAGTCCTGCTGCAGGATCAACATCAACGAGGATTGTCAGATCCGGTTCGCGTTGGATCATGAGTTCGTGAAGTGAGTCGACCAGTTGACGCAGGTCTGGATGTTTACAGCCTTGATAAATTCGGGTGCTGTCGACAAAGCGGTCGCAGATGACGGTTTGGCCTCTCGCAAGAGCGGGATCAATCACGCGTTCGAGGTGATCCCGTCGCGCCGCCGTAAAGAGCAGTATCTCTGTTTCTGCTGACCAGCGGTCAACGTCGCCTTGCGTGACGAGCGAGCGGATGAGTTCGGCACCTGTCGTGCCACCGGGTTCACGGGTCTGAACGACATCATGTCCATCTTGACGTAACCTTTCGGAGAGGAGATGAGCTTGAGTAGATTTGCCCGAACCGTCTGTTCCTTCAATTGTTATGAACATAGCGGTCCCGTTTGTATGCTGCTTTCCGAACACATCGTCCTTTGGTTCGACCTATCATCCATCACAGTGTTCATCCGTACCAGAATTGGTGCTTCTCAAGAGTGTAATCGGAAAACAAAGGTATGTGTATATCCGATCGTCCGTTGGTCCGGATGATCCGTTCATCGAACGTGTGACCTTCTGTAACAGAGGCGACGATGGGATGGTGTTTGATCACCCTTGTCCTTGGTTCATTTCTCTGTGATCAGGAAATAGGCTGTTATGTTGGAATCTGCAACGGTGTTGATTGTTTCTTTCGGTATCGATCCAAACATCAAGTCCTGCTGATCTGGACTCGGCGTCTATATGAGTTTGCTCAGTCAACTGGAGAAAAGCCCAGTCAATACGAGTCTTCGTTGTCAGCGCACGGCTCTGCTGTATGTTCATTTCTGAGATAACATGTATCATACGTGATGAATCTGGAACAGTTGACTGGACGATATTGTATGGTTGTTCGTCGTATCATCTGTCTGAAAGCTCTTTGTTTCGATTCCTGATATAAAGGTGGATTACGATTTTGCGCGTTCGTTGGAGTAGGATCGTTGAACGCACATTCGTGCTCGGCAGATATCGGATAGACATCAGAATAATCAACGATGATGCGGCGACTATGCGTGGTGCGATTACGTGCTGATATTCGCGGGTTTGGATACAGCATGCCTGACAAAGGTGCATGCGTCGTCTGATCCAAGCCAATGTCTTGGGTATGTTGCGCCATCAACGAACAATTCTTCCTTACCGTCGGGGTTGTAGGTCTTCGCACGGATGATGCACGTCTTATTGAAAGAACGGTGATGTCCCGTAAGATCACTGACTGGTATGCGGTCCGTCGTATCAAGAACATTGTCAAATCCGCCTGGGGCACTGGAAGTTCGGAGACGAGTCGTCTTTCGTCGAGACTGAGGTGATCCTCTGTCAAAACGTTAATAGTCATGTAAAAGATCGTTGAGACATTGGTGCGGATGATAGGAACGTTTTCGATCCTGTGTTTGATCAGTATACATTTAAACGGGCCGGGTTTTGTTCTACGATCATCTTAATTGGGAGCGTGTATGTTCTTGCAAGTGAAATTGCTTTTTGTCTTGCTCTTAACGGCAAGGCTGCCTAAATGACCGATGCGGGTCCCTTCAAAGTCGGGGAGGTGGCAGAGTGGTCGAATGCGGCGGTCTTGAAAACCGTTGGGCGTGAGAGCGTCCCCAGGGTTCGAATCCCTGTCTCCCCGCCATTAACTTAAAACGAACTTTCATATTCTAGAAATGGTATAACCTCAAAAGCCCATCATTTGCGGGCTTTTTTGCTGTTTGCAATCGACTTGCTCTCAATAAAACACCCTGTTTTTCTCTAATTTTAATATATGCCCCTTTCCTGAAAAACACCGTGCTTGGAAAAAGTGAAGTACGGAGCAAATACAAAAACAAAATCAGGCTGCAGTGTCACGTCCAATTCATACCGTGATTTGGATATGGCCAATCTCATTTTTGAGACGGAAGGTTCGTGCGATTTATTGGTAAAATTGCAGAAACTGACGCTTCGTCAGTTCTGGTTTTATACTCAGATCAAAAACGGTCGCAAACTATGTGCGAAGGATTTGATTCTCGTTTTTGATGTCAGTCGGGCAACAGCCTATCGCGACATTGATGAGCTGGTTAAAAAGAGTTTGTTATGCCGCGTTGGTCAGGGGAAGGCTGAGTGTTATACGACCCTGTAGTGTCATGCCTGCGGCGAATAGCCATCACAATCACCGCATCATATGCGGTGATTTATCTTGACCTTGCGGCGAATAGCACCTATAATCACCTTAAATAATGCGGTGATTACTATGTGGATTCATGAATATCAAGACTGGCCAAACTTTACATGGGATGCAGAAACCCTTGCATCCAAGCTGGCTGATATACGCCATCGCCAAGGTCGTTTGCTTGGTCGCATGGAAGGTCTTGGCTTTGAGCTGAAGCGTGAGGCAACTCTCGGTACGCTTACCAATGATGTCGTTAAATCATCGGCCATTGAAGGTGAAAACCTGAACCCAGAGGAAGTGCGCTCATCCATTGCCCGTAGGCTCGGAATAGATATTGCTGGGCTTATCCCTGTAAGTCGTGACGTTGAAGGTATCGTGGAAATGATGCTGGACGCCACGCAACGGTTTTCCAAGCCCTTAACCAAGGATCGGCTGTTTGATTGGCATGCCGCCTTGTTTCCAACGGGGCGCAGTGGCATGCACAAAATCACCGTTGGGGGTTGGCGGACTGTCGAGGCTGGCCCTATGCAGGTTGTTTCCGGTCCTATCGGCAAAGAAAAGGTGCATTTTGAGGCTCCTGCCGCGGAACGCCTCGATCAAGAAATGGAAGCGTTTCTTGCATGGCTGGCAGGAGAAGATGATGCCGATCCTGTCATCAGAGCGGGCATTGCTCACCTATGGTTTGTGACAATCCACCCGTTTGAAGATGGTAATGGACGTATTGC
Organism: Aestuariivita sp.; assembly: GCA_026710045.1. Taxonomy (GTDB): domain Bacteria; phylum Pseudomonadota; class Alphaproteobacteria; order Rhodobacterales; family Rhodobacteraceae; genus JAPORY01. Next base: position 13,703 of record JAPORU010000017.1, read on the forward strand.
CAGAGCTATTGGTGATATGGCGCTTGCTCGTGCCGACGTCACACCAGACCGTTTTTATAGTCTGTCATCGCAAATCGAGGCAGAACGCAAGCAATATTACGATCAGCTTGAAGCGCAACAACGCTCTACATCTGATATAACAGATTGGCTGTCATGGTTCTTGGATTGCCTTGGCCGCGCCATCAGCAATGCGGAAAACACGCTTGGTAATGTGCTGTTCAAAGCGCAGCTCTGGGATATGATCAATCAAAAGCCTGTCAATGACCGCCAGCGATTGATCATTAAACGTATGTTTGAAGATGATTTTGAGGGCTTTATGAATACCTCCAAATACGCCAAGCTGGCTAAATGCTCTAATGATACCGCTTTGCGTGATATACAGGAGTTGAAAGAACGTGGCATCATTATTCAGAATCCCGGTGGTGGACGTAGTACCAGTTACAGGCTGCCAGACCGCGAAGAATGATGTGTTTCCAATGAATCCCAAACAGGGATTCGAACTTACGATTCGTGCGGTAATTTCACCCTTACAATGGGAGCCATGCCAAGAGCGGAAATTAAACCAGCGCGAGGTGTTGCAACATAAAACTTCATTGTTTTCAGGGCGATTATTTGTTGCAACACAATGGTGAGTGTAGAGGATACGAACTCAAAGAGGTTCAATACACCGCCATTTATGTATTCAATTCGATGTTAAGGTTTCTGTTGTCGTACAAACCCGTGCATGTTTAACACGATGTCGGCTAAGCATCTGTCCCGATAGGCGAACGCGTGTACAACCCATCATAACCTGTGAAACGGCGCTGGGATCGATCGTAGGGAGATGACCATTGAGTGGATAGAAGAAAAGTGGGGCGTATCACGATCGTGTGACGGGAAGCAGCAAGAATGTAAGGAAGCGACATAAAGGAGGGGCGATGTGCTCCTTTATCGTGAAAAGCATTCTTGCCTCTCTCGTTCAATAAGTGTACAAGTACGTGTTGACAACCTGTTGTCACGTATTCTAATTGAACTTCATATGTAGGGCAGGTCTACTGCATGAAACCTAAATTTAGGAGACACTAACTAATGATGTCGCCTGTTATTTTTAGGACGGTATTCTAGCGATTTCAAGAGCAAAATTCGGTTTTGCAAAAGAAAAAGGGCGACCAAAGCCGCCCTTTGTGTTAGGTGATGTTTAGAAACTTACTGTTTAGGCGGTGTCGCACCAAATGCGCCAACCATTTGGGCTCCGGCATCGGTTGCGGTAAATCCACCTAGAGCATGAGTAGGTTCAACAGTTACGTCGCCTGCATTTTCGGTGTTAGCAGCATAAAATTGAGCATGCCAATCACCTTCTCCTAGCCCGTTTTCGTCTCCGGTTTTCCATACAGTCTTTCCGTCAAAATCATTGCCAGTGCTACTAAAATCGGCTTCTTTTAATGTAATTTCCCAATTCGATCCAACATTAAAGTTCATAACTTTATCGGAAAGTTTTGTATCAGTTCCACTAAATTTAGCGTCTAACATCGCTGTAGCTTCAAATGCCCCGGAAGCACTATCCGTTCCATCTACAACGGCATATTGTCCATGCGCCTTACCAGTATAAGTTGCTCCGCCTGCGACTGGTAACGCGGTTCTTACGTTAGCCGTATTAGCACCGGCGGTCGCTGTGCCAAAGTTATAAACTATATTAACGGGGCCTGCGCCAGCTTCGGCCGTAGATCCGGAACCTTTAGTATCCAACCACCATCCCCATTGGGCCATTGGTGATCCTTGAACTCTGGAATCTTCATTTCCTGGTTTAAAAAACCAACCTACACTTCCGTCGGCAGCACCAACCGGCGAAAGGGTGAACATATTTTCTCCAGTTTGAGGAGTCGAAGTGCAACCGTTGGTGCCGACACATAAGAACGTACCTTGAATACCTTGATATTCACCGGAAAAACTTCCTGCTTTGTGCGGTTGACTTGTGCGAGGGGTAAAAGCAGTTGCTTTTATTGTGTGTGCATCAGTTCCAGCGACTGGATAGTAATCTGTATTTTTTCCCGAAGTAACTCTTGTGAGAATTTTAGAGTTTCCAATACTATTACCACTTTGTACGGCTGTAACCCATTTTTCACCTTCATTCCGAAGAGTTTCAATAGCTTTGTAGTCGTCTTTTATCCCAGTATCTAGTGCAACAGATGCAGGAATTGCGGTGTTGCTGGTTCTAGTTGTAGCGGCAACTAACCTAGCATAAAGAGCCGACGCATCCGCAACTTTTTCCTTTGCATCATCCGCTGCTTTTTGGTCGTCTGCTGCTTTTTGCACAGCCGCATCCTCACATGCTTTTTGACTTGCTCGCTCTGTGCCATCTGAGCAGGTTACCTTTGTACCGGTATCACCGCCTCCGCCACCGCCAGTACCGGTAGTTGTGCTACTCCCCCCGCACCCAGCGAGTGCCAATCCTCCTGCCAGCAACAAAACATGCGGCAGATATTTAACATGCGCTATCATAAGTTAGTGGATCTTATTTTCACCTTTCGAAACGCTTCCGTCGGTGGAGAGAAATATCAAAACCAATGGAAGAAGCTGATGGCGCACCCTTCACAGGCTCTGACGTTCAGGGTCTGTGAGAACCGTCTTTGTAGGCCTACCTGCAATTCCGCCTACTCAGATTGTTCCGCCAATGGTTTCAGGGCATCGCGGTCGTGCCTCAAGCTTCAGGGGTCTCTGGCGGAAAAAGTTACTCGATCCCTGAGGCAAGGCCGCATTTTTCCTCTTCGACAAGACGGAGACTGCGCGGCGCGTGTTCGGGTTGTTGTCGTGCCGCCATCTGTCGTGCCGGCGCCATCGTGACGGGACGGTCCCCCGCACCCGGCATGGCAGGGCCAATCCAACGACCATAAGGTTGTTCAAAAATGGATTGAACGCCTCTCAAATGGATCGACTTCGATCGGGTTCTTATTTTAGCGATTGCAATGAGAGTTGATGATTGAACATCTTAGGTTAAAAGAATGAACGATACACCCGATAACCGTGAACTTGCGCATTGTTTCGAATGAATCAAGGATTTTGACGTGTTAAAAGTCGATATCTCTGCAAGATTCGATGAGAACAAAAGTGCTATGGATCGTCTGCGCGCGGTTATAGAAAGCCGTGACAAAGGAAACACCTGTTGGATTGTAACACTTTTTTAGCCGCCATTATTATCATTCCAATCTTTTCAAACGCGGCTATTGTTAAAAACCTTGCAAAACTTTTAGGAAATTAGTCCTTCAGATATTTAAACCAGACAAAAATCTGGTTTACTGAATTTTGTAACATACTGATATAGAATAAAAGCGCCATTTTAATGGGCCAGTGAGGATACATTTTGATCAAAGTATCTTCCGACCGATCCCAAGACGATCCGCACTTGACACGTCCGGCGTAATGACTACTTTGGACGCATGACCCCATCTACCGGATTATGAATTGCGGGAGCGTATGGCCCGCCTGGAAGAACGGATGGAAACCATGCAAGCAAAATATGAAGGCGCACTGGATCGCAACAATGCGGCCTTTGACCGTCTGCGGGCCGATATGGCCGGCTTCCGCGAAGATGCGGAGAAACGCGACAAGGAGAACCAGCGTTGGATCGTCGGTCTGGTCCTGGGTGCCGCCGTCCTGATCATCGCCGTTCTCGGAATCCTGATTCGCTGGCCTGTGCCCTGAACGTCACCCGCACCGTCGCTCCGATCCATCTGCAAGCTTTTCACGGTTTGCCGGGTTTCGATCTATATTGTGAACGACACCGTAAGAATTCCTTAATGTAGAATTCTGTTCCTTTCCAGAATCGACCCTGAATGGAAAAAAGGGGCGACCGAAGCCGCCCTTTTGTTACGTGTTGGACCGTGGCTTATTGCTGGTCTGCGCCAAACGCTCCGATCATCTTTCCATCATTGTTGTATAGAGTGTGGAAGTCACCTGTTGCAACATTCGGTATGTTGTCTTCTTCGGCGCCACAAGTACCTGAACCCGTATTCCAAAGTTGTGCCCTCCAGCTTCCGGAACTGGAGGCGGCTTCTTTACCAATGGTCCAAGTTGTATTGCTTCCTATTGAAGCAGTAACATCTGTGCTGCCAAGTCCATCTGCTCCGGTAGTCTTATTTAACTTGACCGACCAGGGACGACTTTCATTGTCGCTTCCCTTAAAGTTATCAATCATGCCTTCAAGGGTATCAGTGGCGCCAGTGCCGAATGATGCGGTTAAAGTTGCATCTGCGGTGAAATGACCAGCGTCATTTATCCTGCCCGTTGTGCTGTGCAAGGAATATCCAACTGCAGATCCCTTATAGGTTGCCGTTCCGGTAGTCAAATTTACCGATGCCGCCGTAGGTATTCCTGTTGCAGTTCTATCCTGCATGAATACACCAGCACTCCATTTTTCATCCTCTGAAGGTTGGTGAACTCACCAGCCAAAAGAAGCAAACGGATCACCTCCGGCACCTTGAACTTTTGCTGCTATATTTGTTGGCGTAAATTGCCATTGCGTTGCGCCAGATGTTCCGAATACATTTTGTGCAGAAATTGTACCAAGTTCAAAACCTGTACCTGATTTTCTAACGACGCATTTTCCAGTAGTAGGATGCGTACAGGTATACGTTCCGGCTACTCCATGATAACTCCCCGGAAACTGTCGAGACCCTTGAGTTAGATTTTCCTTTTAATAGGCCAGTGAGGATACATTTTGATCAAAGTATCTTCCGACCGATCCCATGACGATCCGCACTTGACACGTCCGGCGTAATGACTACTTTGGACGCATGACCCCCATCTACCGGATTATGAATTGCGGGAGCGTATGGCCCGCCTGGAAGAACGGATGGAAACCATGCAAGCAAAATATGAAGGCGCACTGGATCGCAACAATGCGGCCTTTGACCGTCTGCGGGCCGATATGGCCAATTTTCGTGAAGACGCGGAGAAACGCGAGAAGGACGCTGCATATCGGGATAAAGCGAACATCCAATGGATGGCAGGACTGGTCCTAGGTGCCGCCGTCCTGATCATCGCCGTTCTCGGAATCCTGATTCGCTGGCCTGTACCCTGAACGTCACCCGCACCGTCGCTCCGATCCATCTGCAAGCTTTTCACGGTTTGCCGGGTTTCGATCTATATTGTGAACGACACCGTAAGAATTCCTTAATGTAGAATTCTGTTCCTTTCCAGAATCGACCCTGAATGGAAAAAAGGGGCGACCGAAGCCGCCCTTTTGTTACGTGTTGGAACGTGGCTTATTGCTGATCGGTTCCAAACGCTTCGATCATTCTTCCATCGTCATTATACAATGTATGGAAATCACCGGTCGCAATTCCGGGAACATTATCTTGCTCTGTACTAGCACCAGAATTCCAAAGTTGAGCATTCCAATTTCCAGAATCCGGGGCTGAATTGTCGCCAATTTTCCAAGTTGTTCCACCCGCACTCGAATTTACGACTCCAGTATCGCTAAGATTACTACTTTTCAGTGTAACCTCCCAATTACGTGCTTTATTGTCGCTTCCTTTAAAGTTATTGATGGTACCTTTAAGAGTGTCTGCTGTACCCCACGTAGCGGTTAAATTTGCATCTGCTACAAAATGTCCGGCATCGTTAATTCCGCCTGTCGTGCTATAGAGAGTATATTTTCCAACGGCATTGCCTTCGTATTTAGCTTCGCTCGCAGTCAATCCAGCGGTAAGGCCATCTGGCGTAGTAGGCGCACCTCTATCTTGAGTAAAGACCCCTGCACTCCATTCTTCATCCTCTGAAGGTTGGTGGACCCACCAACCAAAAGAAGCCAGCGCATCGCCTCCAGCGCTTGTAACCTTACTGTTAGGATTATTAGGTCTAAATGACCATCCTGTAGGCCCAGGGGTAAAGACATTGTTTGCAAGTACTCTTAAACTTAGAGCAAATCCATCAGTTACTTTACTCACGGCGCATACAGTATCATCAGTTGGGGTACAGCTATATGTTCCCACAACACCATGGTAAGCTCCATTTATCGTTACAGATTTTTGAGTACCTTCAGGAAAAGATTTTACGCCGGAGTCTTGATCGAAACTAGGGTCCGTTGACATCTATCGTGCGGCGATGATTCCTGCAATCCGATGAATGCCCGCCGCGAAGCGGGATGCGGTCTTGTCGTATCGCGTTGCAATCGCCCGGAACGCCTTGATCTTGCAGAAGACATTCTCGATCCGGTGCTGTTCCCGATCGGTGTCTCGGTCAAAGGTGCGCGGAAGCGTGCGGTTTTTCTTCGGGGGAATCACCGTCTTGACTCCGTGTTCCGCAAGCCTATCCAGCAAGGCGTCCGAGTCAAAGGCCTTGTCGCCGATCCATGTCGTGAAATCCACAGGGTCCAGGAGCATCGGTAGCGCCACGCGATCATGGCTCTGGCCGGGGAGGACGACAAAACGGATCAACGTCCCAATCGCGTCCGTC
>JAPORU010000189.1 GCA_026710045.1 Aestuariivita sp.
TTTTTTCCGTCCCGTGCCGAAACGGATTACGCACCGAAGCATGAGCAACGGGCAAGGGCAGGTCAATCCATAATGTCTTAACTTATTGAAATACACCCATCACGGAAGGACCGCCGGCTCGACCCGGATATCCAGCAGGTTGCGGGTATCACGTCCACAGGCGATCGCGATCCAGTGGATGGGTTCCGTGCGGTCACGATACTTTTCGGCATAGCCCCGGTTCCGGATCTGGGCGAGGGCTGCGTCCAATGCGGCCTCGGTCATGTCCGCCGTCTCTACCATCTTGAACTCGAACAGGAACACCTGTCCGCCCGTCAAGACCACCATGTCGGAACGGCCCCGGCTGGAGGACTCCTCCGAGCGGACCTCCACACCGATGGCCCGAAAGGCCATATGCAGGAGACCGGCGTACCATGCTTCGTAGCGTGCGAGATCACCGGTCGTGTGCCACTGGTAGGGAATACTGGCGAGATAAGCTTGAAGGGTCTCCGCGAAACCTCCGAAGTCATTCGCCTCAAGAAGGGTACAGAGATCACGGCTCCGCTGTGTCTCATTCTTCACCGTCTTACCCAGATACTGCAGCAGTCCCCGGTTCAGGCTGATGCGCACCTCCTGGTTGGGATAATCCAGCTTATAGCGTGTGTCGAAACCATCATTGTGTTCATCCACGATCGTCAGATACCCGGTCTGGAACAGCAAAGCTTCAACGTCGATCGCATCAATCTCGAATTTCGACACCAACGCCTCATCGCGCCAGCACCCCTCCAGCTCCCGTGGATGCACCGCCTTCTCCATCAGCGTTTCAAAGAGGAACCGCGGCGAACCCGTCCGGAACCAGTGGGGCTTGAATGCCCGTTCGTCGAACAGCAGGAGCACGTCAAACGGATTGTAGAGCCGCTCCTCTCCACGCCAGCTGTAGCCATTGTACCACGTGCGAATCTCATTACGATCCAGACCGTCCAGCTCCGGGGCAAAGACGGTGTCGATGTCAGCGTCGGTATAGCCGCAGAGGGTCGCAAAGCGCGGATCGAGGCTGATGTCCTTGAGATTGTTGAGACCGGAGAACAGGCTGACCTTGGAGAACATGCTGATGCCCGTAACGAAGACAAAGCGGACATGCGCGGCACTGCCCTTGATGATACCATAGAAGCCCCGCAGATACTCCCGGTTGGCCCGCGCCCGATCCGGATCCTTCAGAACATCCAGGATGGGTTTGTCATACTCGTCCACAAGAACCACGACCCGTTGGCCGGTCCTATGGTGGAGACGATCCAGAAGATCCAGCAAACGTTCCGGTGCCGTTTGACAGGTGGTTTCCGGCAACCCGGCATTGCGCGCAATCACATCCAGCTGTGTCCGTAAGTTTCGCGCAATATCGTCCGGCTCATTATACATCCCATCAAAGCTCAGCCGCACCACCGGATGACTCACCGACCAGTCCCAGTGATTATCGATATCCAGTCCCTGGAACAGGTCCTTGCGTCCCTCGAACAACGCCCCGATCGTGTCCAGCAGCAGGCTCTTGCCAAAGCGGCGGGGCCGGGAGAGGAACCAGTAGTCACCCTGCGCGATCAGATCCCGGATCAACGGGGTCTTGTCCACGTAATAGCTGTCCGTGCTTCGCAGTCGGTCGAAGTCCTGGATCCCAATGGGCAGGCGCTGACGGATCATGGGATGCCTCTATGACGGAATTCTGGTCGAATTGCGTTAACATCGCTATATATCTTGCGGAGATGTTCATCTGACATATCAATAATGGGCTCATACATAATTTAGGTGAATATTCTTTGGTGTAAGGATAATTCGATCCATCGTCGCAATTGTAGCATCATCGGGAAAATCCTTGCGGAGACGATTCAGAAGTTCTGTCGTCTGATGGCCGGTTATCTTTCCGGGCAGTGCAGAATCATTGATACGCCGAAGCATATATTGCTCCGCCCGTAAACGCACTGCGATCGAGAGAACGATTTTGTTCTCAAAATTGGCAGAATCGCCGTCGTTAAGACAGCTGTCGGCCTCTTGAAAGACGAGATCAAGTACGGCCCCTTTAAAGGGATTTGCATTCGCTGGGAAGTCGCCGAAAATATTTTTGTAGATTTCAAAAAGAGTATCATCCTGAATACCGGTTGTGGTGTCCTTAATATGTAACAGTGACGTTAGTTTCAAATAATCTGGATTATCTTCTCCTTTTGTGAACTCCACCAGATTTCTCATGAACGGTATGGATGCAATTCGCTTTCGTGGTTCATAACCAAATTTGGCCTTCCAATCATTGACAAAGATATTCTTGATCCCGACAGCTCTATTGATCGCGATACTGTCTTCCTTTCTTGTAACCATGAAGCATGATTTATAATTGCAAAACGACTCTGAATTGTACGGAAGAAATCGAGGTTGTGAGTGAGAATGATCTGCCGGAAATTATCATTCTCCGTGATCTCCTTGAGATATTGAATGATTGCGTATTTATTCTTGTAATCAAATGAGTCTGCGACATCGTCGACAACAAGTAATGTTTGTTGCCCAGCCTTCTTCCGCACCTCAATCTCGAAGATAATGTTTAAAATATAGAATGCTCTGCGCTCGCCGGTGCTGAGAACCTCAATCAAAGCATCTTTTTCAACATCTTTCGTTTCATCCCCCTGTTTAAAGGTAAAGCCCAGCTTCGGAATTTTGTCCTCGTTGAGAACCACAGGGACAAAATTTATCACCGTAAGCTCAAACGGAACAAAAAAAACGATCATTGAAGATGTCGATGACCTCTTGCCACGCTGTTCGCTCTTGACGAGCGGCTTCCTCGATCTCCTTTTTCCTTTCCGCCACATCACGTATTTTAGTCACCAAGTTTTTAAAGGCGTTTCGATGTTTTACAAAATAACTTTTCCAGACTTGCTCTTTGAAGTTTGCAACATTTACCAAGGCTGGGAGGATATCTTCATGATCAGATATAAATGAACTAAATGTTCTGACGCTAACATTCTTATTCAGAAGTTTCTCAATTGCATTGAATTTTTTGCGTAGATCAACATCAGACGTAATATCCTCCTTTTCTCTCTTGATGAGCTCTTCCAATTGCTTTGTCGATGTGATTTCAGTCTCTTCATCAGCGTTCAACCGTAGACTGTGCGTCGCATCGAAGAATCCATTGTCAGCGAGAGCTTTTGCGATCACGCCAGCATTGTAATAAGTGAACGTCCCACGCTTGAAGTATTTAGATCGATCAATCAGTTTGTTAAAGTGCTTGATTTAATCTTCAAGCGCTTCACGTATCTGCTCTTGTTGGAGTATTTCAACAATCTTGGGATCAAAAACAAGATCGTATGGGATATCCGCAAAGGGAACCTCAGATTGTTCCTCTACCTCTGCAGAGACACGCTTGATTGCTGTAAGGAATTGGTCGGACGTCTTGGTGAAAGCTGAGGAAATTTCCGTTTCAAGATCTTTTTTTGATCCGGATTGTTCTTTCAAACACGACAAAAACCCACTTTTTGCCTCTTCAACTTCCTTGTTAAGCTCTTCGTAATTCTTTCGCAGTTCTGCGTTTACCAAAAGTGTAGAGGTCTTTTCATTGCTTTTGAAATCATCACCGTAAGGTTGAATGATGAGCACAGATTCTGGTTCAAGCTCATTATCCTTTTCATCAATCACTGATCGTTTCGTAGGACGATTCGGAAACATCCGATCAGAAGAAACTTTTTTATCTGCTATGTCTTGAAAAGTCAGCGCGAGCGACGATTTCATAGTACCGTTTGGCGCATATAGAGCTACAGCCTTGCATTGCGTGAAGTCAAAAGAATGTTCTAACTTTGAGATTTCATAGCAATGTTCGAGATCAAGCTTTAATGTCTGCATGAATGGTCCTATCCCTGTTTTCAAGATGCTGTAATGCGAACATAAGGTAGGTAGCAGAGGGCTTGGTTTCGCTATGGTTAGATTTACAAAAGCAATCTGCTACTTCACGACCTCAGATCACACGAAGTGCATGGTGGAATATTTCATTTACAAAATCTTCCCATGAAGATTCGTCTTGCGTTATTTTATCTAACAGATAAACTTTGATATTCCCAATGGCATCTAGCCTTGTTTGCATCTCGGTTGTGATGACCCCTGCCACCAGAAAATTTGCACAACCTGGTGGTGTTTCGGCAAAGCTCTTTGACATGGCACCAAGACGTTCAAGAGCTCCCGCAGGATCACGCCCACCCTTAATCTCGATTGTGGCAATACGACGTCCCTCTCTGATAAATTCTATATCTGGCTCTGAACCGAAACGCATGATTGTATCTTTGGGTAATTTATGTAATCCTTGTTCCAGACTATCTGATGGAACATACTCTTGCCTAAAGTGATCTACTTCACCGACACGAAGCCCTTGTTCTAAACGATTTGACGGAATGAGCTCTTGTCCCCGCAACCACGACATCATTTGATTCTTTATAAGCGTTTCTGCCGCTTCACCGATTCTGTTGCGAAACATTCCGTCAAGCATAATACCCATTGTGGCCAGGATGTTCCTATAGCCATCGTCCAGTGTCCAATCTGAAGACCCTTCAATGATGGAAGAAATCATGGTGTTGTAAAGGCAAGCAATTTTCTTTGCAGCTTCTTGCTGAACTGGCTGTTTACGTGTTCCATCCTCCCAGTTGTTTACAGATACCGCGGCTTGTCCAACACGCTTTCGCGATAATAACGCTAGTCCCCGATAGTAGAGTGACGTTGTCGGATGCGCCCGAAGTATATCGGGATGCGCAAAGACGGCCCGTGGAGCAATCCCAATTGACTTCACATGGCTCCACGCTAACGAACTAACCATAAGTCGTGCAATTGGTTCAAAATTGAGGTCATCAGCAAACTCATCTATGATCCGCCTTTGTTCCTTGTCCTGTCGTTTGCTGAGAATATCGGCAAACAATTTTGAGCGGATTATGTCATCAGTCACCTTCCTGAACCCACCGATATACACATTTACGCATTTCCCGCCGACCAAAACGAGCCATCTGCTGGCTGGAATTGCCTTTCCCTCTCGCCAACTTCCAAATGTTTGTACATTGAAAACCCGTACTTTCAGCGAAATCGGACAGCATAAAATCCACTGGTAATTCCTCACCATGATACTGGACATTGTCATTCACCATGTAGACAACGCCGCCAGGCCGAACAATTCGACCTAACTCGGATATCACGACCGCCATCTCAAAAAAATACTGTTCAATCAACGTTAGGACATTTTTGTTGCTGAGTTCATGTGCATGTGATCGGAGAATGTTAAGGACTTCATGGATGGCACCTTGCCCTTCGTACATCTGAATTGCATGATTCAAACATGACCGGTTCGGTCTATAGATATCGTTCAATATGTTTCTCTTTGTTTTGTTTTCGACAGTCGCAGAAAGCAATCTTTGACGAAGTGTTGAAAATCCATCTTGATCGAAACCCAGCCAGGCAAGTTCAAGAGCATATGTTCGTGTATAATCGTACCGATTGGCATAAGGAGGTGATGTAATTACTAAGTCAATACTATCCGTTTGAAAGTCTTTCAGTGTGTCAAGGCATGAGCCGGTTATCAACGTTGGACACGCTCCACCGAACTGACTTTTAAGTGCGCTAATATCTTCTTCAATTTCATTGATGCGTTCTTCCAAGGCATCACTGAATTTGGGAATTGGTCCCAAATCGACAGAAGAACGAAGCGATCTAGATGCTCTTCGATCCCAACGCAGATATTGACCATCTTTGCGTGTATAGCTTGCTGCCTCTAGCACTGACACACAGGCTAACTCCAAGAGCAACCGAATCCCGTTGTCTTCAAGGTTGGCCAAAAAACGCCGAGCACGTGCGATCTCTTTCTCTGTTCCCGGGGAAAACGCTCCTTCCGTAATTCGCACATGCGGGAATGAATAATGGGTTGCGGATTGTCTTGTTCTGATCTCCTTGAGCAGGGCGTGTGCTTGATGAACAAATTTGCCTCGTGAGAGTCCGTTCGCTGCTTCAGCCATTGCTTTTCCAGCTAAAACACCAATTGGCATGATTTCGATTCCATTGGCCTGCAGGCCTTTGCTAGAGGCGACTAATGGTGTAGTGCAAATTCCTGCAAAAGGATCTAGAACTGTCTTTGGTTTTTCGGTTTCAATCAGTGTCTGTGCAAGTTGTTTCGAAAAACCTTCCTTGTACTTCATCCAACGTAAACCAGGCTCTTTTCGGTTCCCCTGGTAAGACACAGTCCTACGACAGTAAAAGTCATCCGTAGACATTCGCCTCGCAAAACGCTTTGCGAGCATTTGCCGTTCTCTTGTCGGGCCGCCATGAGGGGATATTACTTTCATGACATTTGCTTCAATTCCGTTCAAAATTAAATTCTCAAATATGGACATATCTAAACAAAGATACCATGATAATCAGGAGAATGGGTACAAAAGGTTTGTTTCGATTTGGACGCTCTTCAATCCCTTTCTTCTTCGCGATTGTCTAGCAAAGTCGGACCCCGTGTATCCTCGGAAGCTCTCATGGCCGAAGACTCATCTACAAGGGAGTGTTCTGTCTTGATTCGTGGAGCTGGACGCTTCCAGGCCGTCAAGTTAGATCCGATTTCGCCATAGAAATGCGGAACAGTGGCTTCGAGGTCTGAGATAAAATTGACTTGTTGTGTGAATCGCCCACCAAGTCGTTTCGAGAGAAAAACTTGAAATCCGTGCACGACCAGATGATCTTTCCCCTTCTGGCAAAGATCAACATTTTCTTTTAAATCCGACACAAGATGTTGGGACGGTTCACTGCCGCCCGGCCAGAGAAGACGAATATAAAGTCCGTCCAGAGCGTCCGATTTTATTTGACGAAGAAGCCAGTTGATCCGAGCCTTTGTCGATTTCCTGTCTTCGGGCGCACGGAGGTGCATCCCCACATCGAGAGAACGTCGTTTCATATCCACAACGATGTCAAGCGGTGCCGCTGAATTGGGAATGTCCAGCACCGACGTCAATTGATGCCGGTCCCGGAGTACGGTCAATTCATCTTTCTTCCGCCGCGTAGGGTCTTGGATATGTTTTCGGGGAAGCTTTTCACGTACGGTCGTGTCAACCAAACGGCTCAGAATCAGTGACAGGTCGCGAGTCTCCTGGTGCCAGGCATCGATGACGCTCTGCGCTTCGGAAGATCGCACGGAGATCACGCCTCCGGAAGAGATCAGTCGATTGAGATCACTCCATTCCTTCGGCATCCGATGAAAGCTTTGCACACCCGCGCTGTCGTGATTGAGAAACCGTCTCAATTCCTGAAGCAGCCACAGTTGTTCGGGATTGGCAACACCCTCGTTGTTGATCAGCAACTCGACCGTTGTAAGTACATGCATCCAGGACCAGTGGTAAACTGGGATTTTGGACCGACTGCGTCGGACATCTTCAAGCGGATGTGCATCCGGCGTCGTTGCGAATTGATTGGAGATCGTGATCACACAATCGATGGCATTGTCTTTGGCCAGGTTTCGGTAGCGTTCGATTTGTTCCGCCTGGAGGGTGTTGTTGCCAACTTTGGTCTCAACCAGGGCCCGCCATTCGCGGGGTCCTGTCTTCAGGATAACGAAGCCATCAGGTCGATCTTCACTCCTGTCCGGTTGGTTTTTGAAAACGACTTCGGTGAATGCGGAAATCTGCGAACGTTTTCCACGTCTTTGTCCGACCGATTGAAGAAGTGTGCTGCCTAAGGCCTCAATCTGAACCAGACAGGCCAACACCGCCGCGGTCGTCCTGCCTTCCTTGGATGTCGTCGACAACACTGGGAAAAGCCGCACGGCCTCGCCCTGTTTCAAATACTTTGGAAGAGTTGTCATATTTGAATGTCTCTTGGAAGACGTATATTCGAAACCAACAGATGACTTGATGAGCGAAGCTCATGCGTCAGCCCTCTTTCTTTGCATCGCAATAGCCTGCATATATTTCTGTCTTTGAAATGACAAATCAGAATTTTGTCACAATTAAAAGGAAGACAATTTATTCCGTTGACAATTTTGGGGCATCGGTTAGATACTATTTCGTAGATGTTAGCAGGATGCCTATGGGACGGGTGCGATTTAATCTTAAGGGGCTAAAAGGTTAATGGCCCGTCCGTTTTCTTCTTATGTACATTATCAATCGCGTTCATCGTTAGAAGTTCGTACTCGGCAACAATATCTTTATCTTGGTTGCGGATGGTTACATGCCATCGAACTTCACCATACTCCGTGTTGCGCGGGGTCTTTTGTTGCACTGTCAAGCCCACGTGAATGCTGTCACCCGGCACAACTGGTTTCATAAAGCGCAAGCGATCAAGTCCGGTATTTGCCAGGACCGGTCCTTCACCTGGCTCAACGAAGAGACCCGCTGCAAAGCTCAATAAGAGATATCCGTGAGCCACACGCCCGGAAAAAAAAGGATTACGGCGTGCAGCTGCGTCGTCCATATGTGCGTAGAACATATCCCCTGTAAATTCAGCAAATTTTTTGATGTCTTTCAAGGTAATGACGCGCGACGGTGTCCACAATGTCTCTCCCAACTCAAGATCTGAAAAACAACGGCGAAACGGATGCTCTGGAGCAAATCTCTCTGTCGCGCCAGAAACCCAGTTGTTGCCGATTTCGCTTAGAATATCCGGGCTTCCTTGTATCGCCGTGCGTTGCATATAGTGCATGAGTGCTCGTATCCCGCCGAGTTCTTCACCGCCACCGGCTCGTCCCGGACCACCATGCAACATATGAGGTAACGGAACCCCGTGTCCGGTTGCATCCTGAGAATTGTGATGATCGATAAAATAGAGGCGGCCGTGGAAGGCGGCAGCTCCAAGAGTTACGTGACGCGCAACTTCCGGAGTGTGCGTGACAACGGATGCCACAAGTGATCCCCCTCCGCGATTGACAAGCTCAATCGCTTCATCAAGTTCGTGATATCCCATGATGGTGGCCACCGGACCAAACGCCTCGGTTTCGTGAACATGATGCACTATACTTGGATTCTTGCAGTAAAAGAGCATCGGCGAAACAAAGGCTCCTGTATCCGCATCACCGTCAACAACGTCAAAATTGTGCCGGTCACCAAAGACGCGCTCGGTTTCCGACTCGATCATTGCGGCTTGCCTCAAGACGTCATGCTTCTGCGCCGATGATACCAAGGGCCCGATGTTCGTCTTCGGATTACGGGGATCACCGATGACGATGTTCCCAAGACGTACGCACAAGTCATCAATTACTGCCTCTACAAGAGATTGAGGGACAAAAATTCGACGGATGGCGGTGCATTTCTGGCCCGCTTTCGTGGTTATTTCGCGCACGATCTCGTTCAGGAAAGCGCTGAATTCTGCGGCTGTCCGATGAATGTCGGGACCGAGAAGGGTCGCATTTAAACTGTCCTGCTCAGCGACAAAGCGAATGGAATTTCTCAAAATGTTAGGCGATGAACGTAACGTAAACGCTGTATCGGCCGATCCTGTAAAGCTTACGACGTCCTGGCAGGTCAATCGATCCAGTGTGTCACCTAACTCGCCGGTCACCAACTGCAAGGCACCCTCGGGGAGATAGCCCGTCTCCAACATCAGTTTGACAGCCAATTCTGTTACATAACAGGTTGCCGTCGCCGGTTTGACGATAACCGGGACACCGGCAAGAAGAGCCGGCGCAAATTTTTCCATCATACCCCAAACAGGAAAGTTAAAGGCGTTGATCTGTAACGCGACACCCTGCAAGGGTGTACATATATGTCGTCCGACAAAGCGCCCCGACTTCGACAGGGCCTCGATAGATCCGTCCAGGTAAACATGATCATCCGGCAATTCACGACGGCCTTTCGAGGCATACACGAAGGCCGTTCCTATTCCGCCATCTATGTCATACCGATGGTCATCACGAGTGGCACCCGTCGAGAAACTAATGTCATACAGCGCTTGCTTGTGTTCATTCAATGCAGTCGCAAGCGACTTGAGAAGTCGGGCACGCTCGTGAAACCGCAGAGCCCGCAACGCCGGTCCGCCTCGTGTGTGTGCATAATTTAACATTTTGTTAAAATCGATCGAATTACATCCCGCGTATGCCATCACGTCGCCGGTAATGGGATTTTCGATTTCACGTGCATTAGCGTCTGGAGCAATCCAACGTCCTGCAACAAAGCTCTTTACATAATGAAGACTCATCTCGGATTTTCCTTCCGATCTTCTGTATTGTGTCGGATAGTATGAGCGATGCTTATGAGTCCGGAGTCCTATTGATCATAGGCAATCTCGAGATTCGCGCTCATCGGATAGGACTGGCATGACAAGATGTAACCTTTTTTTGTCTCATGATCTCCGAGTGCATGATTTGCGAGCATATCAACCTCGCCGGCCAGAACCTTGCACTTGCACGTGGAACAGACCCCAGCCTTGCAGGCATATGGTGCATCCAGCGCATTCGCCAGGGCGGCGTCTAAAATCGATTGTCTCCGATCCATCGTGAAACGATATCGATCCCCATCCAACGAAATAACAACATCAGTGGACCGCGAATCGGGCGCATCAGTCGACGTTTTTTCCCGATGTTTTTGGCGTTCCCTCTGAGTTGCCCCGAAGTGCTCGAATTTTATCGTATCGTTACGAAAGCCAGAGGCTCGCAAGGCTTCTACAATTCCACGACGCATTGGCTCTGGACCACAAACAAAGGTCGTTTCGACACTGTCCGCATCGATCCAGGAGTGAAGGAGTGCCGCACATTTCTCCGGCGTTACCCGACCTGTAAAGAGATCTACGTCCTGGTTCTGTTGTTCGAGAACATGCACAATATTAAAACGTTCGATCGAGTGGTTCTTGATATCGTCAAGTTCTTCGCGAAACATAACCGACTTGAGCGAGCGATTGGCATAGATCAATGAAAATCGACTGTGTGGTTCCTGTGATAAAACGGTTCTTAAGATCGACAGGATCGGGGTGATTCCGGAACCACCGGCAAATCCCAGGTAGTGCTTCGACCGCTTGGGCTCGATGGGTGTGTGAAACTTCCCCATTGGCTCAAGCGCCTGCAATACATCGCCCGGCTGCACGCAACCATTTACCCACGTTGAAAATCGTCCCCCATCTACCTGTTTTACTCCAATCTGGAGAAGCGCAGACCCGCTTTCAACACAAATGGAATAGGAACGTCGAAGTTCCTCGCCATCAAATTCCTTGCGAAATGTTAAGTACTGGCCTTGGATGAAGTCAAAATTGCCACTTTCCGGCCGTAGCGTGACAACCACTGCCTCCGGGATTGTCTTACGGACATCAACGACAGTCAGATCGTGGAACCGGGACATCTGTTTCGTCCTAAATGCACTTGAAGTAGTCAAATGGTTCAAGACATGTTCGACAACGCCATTGAGCTTTACAGGGCGTCGACCCAAATTCACTGACCTTGATGACGTCTGTGCTCCCGCACAGTGGGCAACAACGGGGTCGGCCAGAGGACTGGGGAGGAGAAATGCCGTATTTTTCCAATTGCACCCGGCCTTTTGCTGACAACCATTCGGTCGTCCAGGGTGGTGAGAGAATCTTTCGAATGCGCAGATCAATGATACCACGTTTGCGGAGAAGTGCTTCTATATCCTGCGCAATGAAGGAGGTGGCCGGACATCCCGAGTAGGTCGGAGTAACATCGACTTCAAGTGTATCACCGCTCCAGGCGACATTCCGTATAATTCCCAGATCAATGATTGAGATCACCGGTATCTCCGGATCGTTCAAGGACTCAAGCCACGTCCATACGGTATCGAGTGCTGGTCGTGTCTGCTCTGTTTCCTTTTCAATACTCACCGTCATCTTGAAGTACTCTCGTTAACATCATGGCTTAAGCATATGTGCTTACCAGGATGCCTCAGGGTAGGCGCGTTGCAACCATTGCATTTGTGTCAATAAGTGACCAAGATGCTCGGAATGTTGTCGACCCGTCTTGCCGCCGGACAAGTAGAATTCCTGTTCTGGTACGCATAAGGTTGCGTCCAAAAAAGTTGACCGGATCGTCTCAAGATACGGATCTTTTAGACTGTTTGGATCGGGTGCGATACGGGAGGCGGTCATTGCCCGATCAATTGAATCGGTCTCAAAAAATTCACCGACATAGGGAAACAGTCTATCGAGGGCTGTTTGCATGCGTCGGTGACTTTCGGATGTTCCATCACCCAAACCGATTACAATGCTCCGTGAGCGGGTCAGATGATAACGTGCTTCTTTGACGGTCTTTGCGGCAATTTCCGCAGTGTGTGCTTGACTGCTGTCACAGAGGGCATCAAGCAGACAGACGTGCCAGGCATCAAACAGATATTGCCGCATCATGGTTTGACCGAAATCACCATTCGGTTGTTCTGTTAACAGGTGATTTCGGAAATCCCATACATCACGGCCCATTGCGAGGTCATCGGCTGTGCGACCCCTGTCTTCCACGTCACTGGCTAAACCGAGCCAGAGTTGTGCTTCACCGATAAGATCAAGGCCTGTGTTTGCGAGCGCAATATCTTCTTCAAGGGCCGGTGCATGTCCGCACCACTCACTGAGTCGGTGTCCCAACACGAGTGCATTGTCGCCCATGCGGCATAGAAATTCGAAATAGGCAGGTTCTTGTGCCATTACATCGGGCCCGCATCATCGGGAATATTGAAGAAAGTAGGATGGCGATAAACTTTGGAGGCGGCGGGATCGTAAAGAGGGCCCTTCGCTGATGGTGACGAGGCGGCGATATTCTTTGCCTCGACGACCCAGATTGATACGCCTTCGTTGCGACGAGTGTAGACATCGCGTGCATTGCGTATCGCGGCGTCCGCGTCGGGTGCGTGCAGACTGCCGAAGTGACGATGGCTAACACCATTTTGGCCACGAACAAACACTTCCCACAAAGGCCATTCATTGCGTGAAGGAAGTTTTTCTATAGCCTCCTTCTGAATCAATGGAGAGGTCATTCCGCGGCGACCGGTATTTTTGCCGCGTGTTTCTCGGCGTTCGCTAACAAGCCGTCACGCACCCATTGACCGTCTTCCCACGCCTTTTTGCGTGCAGCCAAACGTTCCACGTTGCAGGGTCCATTGCCATTGATCACGGCATAGAATTCCGACCAGTCGGGCTCTGTGAAGTTATACCCACCCTTATGTTCATCCCATTCGAGATTGGCATCCGGAATCGTTAATCCGAGAAGATCGGCCTGGGGGGCGGTTTGATCAACAAACTTCTGACGCAACTCGTCATTGGTATTCATTTTGATTTTCCACGCCATGGATTGAACGGAGTGTACGCTGTCGGTATCAGAGGGTCCGAACATCATCAAAGCCGGATACCAAAACCGGTTGAGGGCGTCTTGTGCCATGTGTTTCTGTTCCGCCGAACCCTTCGCCATTTTTATCATGATGTCGAAGCCTTGTCGTTGATGGAAACTCTCCTCCTTACAGATCCGGATCATGGCACGGGCGTAGGGTCCATATGAGGTTCTTTGCAACGGAACTTGATTCATTATGGCGGCACCATCAACGAGCCATCCGATTGCACCCATATCGGCCCAAGTCAACGTCGGATAATTGAAGATTGAGCTGTATTTCATGCGCTCGTCAAGCAACATCTCCGTCAATTCATCGCGACTGACACCCAACGTCTCAGCGGCACAATAAAGATAAAGCCCGTGACCGGCCTCATCTTGAACTTTCGCGAGCAGAATCGCTTTTCGCTCCAAAGTTGGTGCTCGTGTGATCCAGTTGCCTTCTGGTAACTGCCCGACGATTTCGGAATGGGCGTGTTGACCAATCTGGCGAATAAGTGTTTTTCGATAACCGTTCGGCATCCAATCCTGCGGCTCGATCTTGTCCCCGGCATCAATACGATTTTGAAATTCCTTGAGTTTCTGGGGATCTTCACATTCGACTTCCGACTCAATCATTTGAGCGTACATCGCATCATACCCTTTCTAAAATTATGGCACATCCTTGCCCCACTCCGACACACATTGTACACAGTGCGTATCGACCTGATGTACGTCTGAGCTCGTATACGGCTGAAGTCACGAGCCGGGCTCCTGACATACCGAGAGGATGTCCGATCGCAATGGCTCCTCCATTCGGGTTAACCCGTGGGTCATCATCCGCTATGCTCAGTTCGCGTAATGTTGCCAACACTTGTGCGGCAAACGCCTCGTTCAATTCAATAACATCCATTTGGTCGATGTGAAGATCAACATGATTTAACAATTTCTTTGTTGCGGAAACTGGACCGATGCCCATGATCCGTGGTTCAACACCTGTGGCACTCATTCCGATAACGCGCGCCAGCGGTTCAAGTTTATGTTTCTGAGCGGCCTTGTCACTCACAATGAGGAGGGCCACCGCACCATCATTGATGCCTGATGAATTCCCCGCTGTGACGCTCCTATCGAAATGGTTTATTCCCTTGAGTTTACGGAGTCCGGTCACGGTCGTATCAGGCCGGGGGTGTTCGTCTTGATCAATAATCCGAGTTTGGCCATCACGCAACGATAGGGTTACTGGTATAATTTCATCAGAAAATACACCTCTTTCATGGGCTCCTTTCCAACGGGCCTGCGAACGTGCGGCAAACGTATCTTGATCTTCTCGACTAATTCCATAATCCGACGCGACGTTGTCCGCGGTCTCTGGCATGGACTCAACACCATAGTCGTTTTTTAACTTTGAATTGATGAAGCGCCATCCCATTGTGGTGTCGAACAACTGATTGCTCCGTGAGAAAGCAGATGTTGCCTTGGATAACACATAAGGTGCACGACTCATGCTCTCAACGCCTCCTGCAACGGTGATGTCACAGTCTCCGGCCTTGATCGCCCGTGCTGCAAATCCAACGGCATCAAGGCCTGAGGCACAAAGACGATTGAGAGTTATCCCGGGCACACGTGGTGCAAGTCCGGCAAGCAATGCCGCCATTCTTGCTATATTGCGATTATCTTCACCGGCTTGATTGGCACATCCCAGCACAACATCATCCACGGCTCTCCAATCCACGCTCGGATTGCGCTCCTTGAGGGCCTTGATGGGAAGAGCGGCCAGGTCATCTGTGCGAATAGAAGATAGAGCTCCTCCGTAACGGCCAATAGGTGTACGAACGGCATCGCAAATGAGTGCTTCCATCCCGTAACTCTCTCATCTTAATCCATTAAATCTGGGAACATATTTACCAAAAAATCAAATGCCGTAAATCACCTAAAAGTTCGACGAGAAGTCTGTTTTTGTCACTTTTTATCGGTTTGTGCAGAGACTCTCTCATTCAATGGAACAACCCCTCACTCTCGGATATCATTATATTGATTCATGAGTCCTTTGCCGTTTCTTGCTGCTCAAGGATGTCGATTGAGTGTGCCGTTATTGCAGGCGTCGGCGAACTTGATATGCACCAAGAAAGTCCGATTATCTAATGGATAAACTTTGAAATGCACAAAGTCACGCCCTCTCTAGAATTCATCCGTCGGGAAAGCGGGCAACCCTGCATTATCGAACATGCTCACGGTTTATCAATACAAACTAAAAGAACAGATTTAACCACCTCACACAAATCACTCAATTGATCAGGATTGTCTGCGTCACGCTTCAATTGCGTTAAAGTGCCTTTAAGAAATATACAAAACGTATCATAATTGATGCCATGTTTCGTCAAAGTCTGTCTGTAGGGTGCGAGAACAATGTGAATGGCCTCAATATAAGTCTGCGTTATGTCGTCACATTTTTTTTTCGGTAAATGACTGGCAATTTCCAACACTTCGTCCAGATGGGGAAGACTTTGCATAGCTTCAAAGGGTATCGCGACCAGATGCTGGAACAGCACATCCAAACGCTCGCCGGGTGACACATGTTCCGCACATTCCTGAGAAATCTTGTCGCGGGCCTGTTGTGCGTAATGAAGCAAGCCCGCGTAGATAAGATCCTCTTTACTATCAAAGGCATTATACAGTGTTTGACGCGCCACATTTGAAGCCGTAGCCACATCTGTCATGGATGTTTTGCTTACACCGTAGTGTGAAAACAGTCGGAAGGCTGTCTGGACAATATCGTGATGTCGTTGATCCATTGGATATGATTTCTAGATAATCTAAAAATTTTGTCGAGTCGTATTGACAAATAAACACTTTCGGTCTATCTGTCAATGACCACCAAATATTGAGATTGTATTGCTCAAGAAAGAGAAGGAGACGTTCACTCATGTCTACGCAACTGAACATCAACGGCGAAACCCGCTCAGTCGATGTTCCAGACGGAACTCCGCTATTGTGGATACTTCGTGATGAACTTCAGCTTACAGGAACAAAGTTCGGCTGTGGAGTGGCTTCGTGCGGAGCCTGTACCGTTCACGTCGATGGCCAACCGGTGAGATCATGCCAGACTTACCTGGAGGATGTTGAAGACTCTGAAATTACAACCATCGAGGGCGTGAATTCAGACACGGCCCGCGCTGTCTTTCAAGCTTGGAACGAACTCAATGTTGTTCAGTGTGGTTATTGCCAGTCTGGGCAGGTGATGTCGGCAATTGGCCTCTTGTCGGAGAATCCGAAACCGACAGTCGAAGACATTGAAACCTATATGTGGGGTAACGCCTGTCGCTGTGCCACCTATCAACGTATTCGCGCAGCTGTACAGCGTGCGTCGGCAATTTTGGAGGGCTAGATCATGGGCGCACAATTTTCCCGTAGAACATTCCTGAAATCGACGAGTGCCTTGATGGGAGCGTCGCTTGTCCTCGGTTTCGATGGGCAAGAATTAAGGGCCGATGCAAACGCGGCATCCGCATTTACACCTTTCGTGCGGATTGATGCCGATGGCCGAGTCACGGCAATCATCAAGCATTTTGAATGTGGTCAGGGAACCGCAACAGGTTTGGCCACTCTTATTGCCGAGGAATTGAATCTTCCATTGGAGAGCGTTGATGTGGAATTCGCACCTGCGGATGCCGCACAATACGGTAACAGCCTTTTTGGAGGAGTCCAAGGTACGGGCGGTTCAACGGCGATGGCAAACTCGTATATGCAGTACCGAACGGCCGGTGCCGCTGCCCGCGACATGCTTTTGGAGGCCGCAGCTGAAGCCTGGCAGGTGTCTGCTTCCGAGCTCATGTTATCGAATGGTGAGATTCGCTCGGGAGACAAATCCGAACCTATGCATCGGTTTGTCGTCGCTGCAGCCGCTCGTGCTGTTCCTGAACAACCGGTATTGAAAGACCCGTCGGAATTCGCTGTCATTGGAAATCCGAACACAAACAGACGCGACAATGCTCCCAAGATAACCGGAACCGCGACCTACGCCATGGACGTGCATCTCGATAATCAGATTGTCGCGGTTGTACTCCGAAGCCCGCTTTTTGGTGGAAAACTGGTAACGTTTGATGACAGTGCTGCCACAGAGGTATCGGGATATATCCGTTCCGCTGCTATCCCAACGGGGGCCGGTGTTATTGTGTACGGAAAGAACACGTGGGCGGCGTTAACAGCACGTGACGCGTTGACAGCCGAGTGGGATTTTTCGGAGGCCGACACGCGTAGCTCTGCTCAGATCAAGAACGACCTTCTGACAGTTGTCAATTCAGACGCTGAATTTGACGCACGCGGCTCTGCAGCGGAGACAGAAACCGCTCTCGAAGGAGCTGCTCAGATCATTGAGAAAGATTTCTTCTTTCCGTATCTTGCTCATGCAACAATGGAACCGCTGACCTGCACGATCGCACCTACGGACACGGGTGTCATGCTCTATGATGGGTGCCAGATGCCGTCCGGTGCACAGGCAGCGCTGGCAGCGGTGCTGCAGATTCCACCACAGAACGTCGAAGTCAAAACGGTTTACGCCGGAGGCACCTTTGGGCGTCGGTCAACACAAACTGCTGATTATCACGTGGAGGCTGCGCTTGCGTTCGCGCTCAATGGCGGTCAGCAACCGGTGAAGCTGGTATGGTCCCGAGAGGATGACATCAAGGGCGGTTATTATCGACCGGCGTTTGCGCACAAGGTTCGCGTCGGTCTTGATGACAACGGTCGCATTGTCGGATGGGATCATCGTATCGCCGGTAAACCCATCTTCAAGGGTGGTCCGTGGGATGCTGTAATGGTCAGTAATGGGACGGACAACTCGTCCGTTGAGGGAGTTCGCGATACGATTTATGCTCTCCCCAACCAGTACGTTGGGCTTACAGACGATAAATCGCCCATTACCGTTAACTGGTGGCGGTCAGTGGGACATAGTCATACCGCCTTTGTCATGGAGACCATGATGGATTTGGCCGCTTCAGCCGCTGGCCAGGATCCGGTTGATTATCGACTCACCTATCTTACAGGCGGAGCCGACGACCAAGGGCGGATGGTTGGTGTTTTGCGCTTGGTCGCGGATAAATCAGGCTGGACCCAACCGGTCGCCGAAGGACACAGCCGTGGGGTCGCCCTGCACAAGTCCTTTGGAACCTATGTCGCTGAAGTCGTCGAGATTTCTGGTAATGCTAATGATGGAATCACAGTCGAGAAAGTGACCTGTGCTGTTGACTGTGGTGTGCCGGTTAATCCGGATGTGATCACAGCTCAGATGGAAGGCGGTATAGGGTACGGCATTGGACACGTCATGCGGAATGAAATAACGTTCAGTGACGGTCGTGTCGATCAAGAAAACTTCCCAGATTATGAGCCACTTCGGATAAGCGACATTCGCGTGATTGAAACCCACATTGTTCCGTCGACCGCGGCTCCATCGGGTGTTGGTGAACCCAGTACACCGCCATCGGGTCCAGCTCTGGCAAACGCGATCGCGGTCAAGGGACCAAGAGTAACGCATCTGCCGCTTGGCTCGAATGGTGTCAATTTTGTCTGAGAGATCATCCGGATCGACAATACTTCGAAATGGCGCAAAGAGGACGGTGGTGATGCGGTCCTTTTGCGCCATGTTTCGCGCAATTTAAAAGACTTACTCTTCAAACATTGTGGTATAAGACCTAATATCATTGTCGTCCAATTAAATCGATTGTGTGAAGCCTCTATTACGTCTGGCAGCATTATCTCGGCATTCTGTTCTTTCCCGCTTGCGTTCAAGTCATTCGTATATCCCGTCGTTCCTGAGCCGGTATGGAAAACTTTCGAATGTGGTCACCATTTTATCCTTTCTCGGTCATATCGAACAGCAAACGAATGTTTCCAAGACATTCAATAGTCGGGTTGCAAATAATTTATGCAACTTTATACCGATGTCTGTGAGCCGCTAGCCTGAATTCCCAACGGTAGGTGGTGCTATGACATATGGTTGGTTTTGGTTCATACAAATTGGAAGTTTAGTCGGCGGTTTTGGAGCCAGGGGATGCGGATATCGATGTCGGTGAAGCCGGCATTCAGGAGGAAGGGATTGTGGGCGCGGCGTCTGGTGCGGACGATGATGCGGACGGTGTCGAGGATGATATCGGCGGTGGCTTTGATGAAGTTGCGGAACCGGGTTGCGGCGCGCGAGTCATGGTGGGCGTCGCCCCGACGAAGGGCGAAGACGCGGTCGAGGGAGACCGCCATCAGCGTCCGTTGCAGATCGATATCGCCTTTCATCGGTACGGCGGCGGAGAGTGCACCCATATGGAACAGTTCAATGGCCTCGGCGATGGCGTTTTCGATCACCATGCGTCGGGCGTAGCGGTCCACCAATTGGCTGGCGGAGGGGGTCCAATGGCATTAACTTTAAATTTTAGTTTCATTGGATAGGTAATTATGCGAGTAATATTATTTTAACCGGTTGATAATGTTTGATTTTTAAATTTTATTCCATGACTTAGATTCGGCGCTTGACTCGGCTTAAATGATCCTGTACGCATCTCCTTATTGACGTTCTGGAGATACCGTGATGTCCTTTGACCCCAAGACCTTCAAGGCGCTGACGTTTTTCGGCAAGCGGTTTACCGCCCGGCGGATCGACCAGATCCAGCAGATCCTCGATACCCATGCCGGCATCAGCCGCACCCGACTGGCGACGCGGGTCGCTGAAGCGCTTAAGTGGCGCAATCCCGATGGCCGCCCGAAGTTCCGCGCGTGCCTCGGCGCCCTGGAGCGTCTGGAAGAGCTTGGGATCCTGACCCTGCCGGTGAATCGTGTGACGACACGGGCCTCCGGCCTGGACGCGGTGGATCTGCGTCTGGCCATTC
>JAPORU010000052.1 GCA_026710045.1 Aestuariivita sp.
ACATCAATACTCGAAACACCCTAAATGTTGCGCATTTTGGGTGCTGAATAATTACAATTTTGTTTCTGTTAATTGTGCAATTTGTTTTGTTATATCAAATAAAATGCTATACAAAAGAATAGTAGAGGCAGCTATTGTTTTTTCCAAATCATGAATGTCTTTTTGAGATGGACTTGCGCCTTCACTTGCAAAATTTTCTTTGCGAAGAACAACTTCATTTAAATGGCCATCTGCTTGCAATAATGCATTGTCATCCATATTAATTATCCTGTTTTTCGCATCGATCGGCACCACCTTTTAACACGGCCTGTGCCAATTCTTCGGGGGTAACAGAGACGCTTACGTCCAGTTGCATATCACTCGATGACGGTTGATAACCGGGATCGAGTTTGTCTTTAATTGTTTTTTTGGAATTGGTCATTTTGGTCTGTCTTTTGTTGGCATCATTATGAGGTCATATAAACGACTCCAATCCAAATTATTTTGAATGCTTAAGTCTGGACTCGATCTTCTAGGTTCTTGCGACCGAGCAACACCAGATCGCTCTAAATAATCAACAACATTATTTCGTGCTGCATAAATCGCATCAGTTAGACCATTTGATGCGTGTTGATCTACAATCTCGAGAACAGCGCGACCGGTATCAACCCACCCACTGATATCGTACCAAAATTCATTACCAACAAGTCGAATGTGTGAACCAAAGTCTTTAATTCCACTCGGTCCATAACAAACACCTTCAACGCAACGGACTTGAACATTTTTTCCTTGCCTTAAAGTTCGAGTAGCGGATTGGAAATCTGTCACCAATTTCTTTCTTTGGCTGGAGTTTCCCCATTTTACCCCAGATTTAATTTGTACAATGGTACGAATGTTGTTTTCATCATACTCAAGATCAATTCCATCAGCACTAGATTTCCATCCCCCTTTGGCTTCTTTGCATATCGAAATAACAGCTCCTTCTAGAATGTCACCAAACCGTGTTTCTTCGCTGGACGACAAAAATGCGTCAATAAAACGAGATGCAAGTTGTTCTGCGCTTTCTGGCGCACGAGCGCGAAACAAATACGGATTTTTGACGATAAGTTGATGGGGTTGGATAGCACCCACCTTAGCTTGTATCCAATTGGAAAATTCTCCGATTTCTTCATGAATACTTGGTTCTGCTCGTTTCCACCAGTCAGGATAAATCACGAATAATGTCTTTCATAGCTTTACAATAATCTTTTTTTGTATCAATGCCAATGGCTTTGCGACCTAATTCCAGTGCAGCAATAAGCGTCGTCCCGCTGCCAGCGAAAGGATCTAATACAGTATCTCCTTGGTCGGTAAACAAACGAATAAACCATTTTGGTAATTCTTTCGGAAAAACAGCAGGATGTCCTTTGTGGCTGCACTCAGTTGCCATGTAAAGGACATTGGTCGGATATGCCATATCTCGACCCACCCAATTTTCTACACGTTTTCCAAACCCATTTTCATGTTTGGATTCATCGCGTAAAGCATCAGTTTGCGAAAGGTTAGCTAAACGCTTGGTTTTCCATTCTCCCATTGGAACCATAACTTCTTCTTGCCGCATTTTGAAATTTGGGTTGAGCGCAAAATGATACAACCTCTCCCATGAATCTCGAAATCGGTTTGGCCATTTACCAGGATAACAATTTTTTTTGTGCCAACAATATTCATCAACCAGACGCCAACCTTGTTTCCTCCGTAAGGCAAGAACCAAATCATAAACATACGGATGTTTTTCGCCGTCTAATGCCTTTTCCTTGATATTTAAGACAAACGATCCATTGGCGGCAAGACAATCCTTAAATGCTTGCGATTTTGGCAAAAACCAATCCACATATTTATCTGGGTGAATACCACCATAATTTCCATTGCGCTGATCTGCATAAGGCGGTGATGTCACAATAAGGTTAATTGACGCAGGAGCAATGTCTTTCGCAATTATTTTTTTGCAATCGCCATGAAAGACTTTTGTCATTATCATCGCGCCCCGTTATTTAGACCATTATCGGCAATCAGTTGTTTGTAAGGTAATTCCTTGCCGACAAGACCTGTCGCCATTTTTTTCATCTGCGTCTCGGTATTCATCGGACGGACGTTGTGACGCCCACTAAATTCGCTGACATAGCGTTGCAGGTGTTTCTTGCTAAACTTGTGAAATGTCCCCTTGTGCCCACGCTCCAGTAATGCCCAGAACGATTCAATTCCGTTGGTATGCGCTTGCGCGCGTACGTACTCGCCTGCGCTGTGGCACACGGTTTCATGCGGACGATCAATACCGACGTAACCCAAACCTTCATCAGTATAAACTTGCGCGTCCGTGTCCGTGACGCTTTTTACAAATCCATGCAGATTTTTTTTGTCGTTTGATGCAACAACCTTTGCTGTCACCTTGTTTGTGTCACGATCCTTGGCACCAACGACAATCGCCTTGCCGACACCGCCACGTCCCTTATTCAGCTTTTTGTTAACGTGCTTGTTCTTTTCAAGACCACCGACG
This sequence comes from Aestuariivita sp., assembly GCA_026710045.1. GTDB lineage: Bacteria > Pseudomonadota > Alphaproteobacteria > Rhodobacterales > Rhodobacteraceae > JAPORY01. The sequence continues at coordinate 2,513 of JAPORU010000052.1, forward strand.
TAGGTTTCATCCGCTTCAATCGGACCATTAAATGGAAGATCAACGCCGTCATCCTCAAGGGATTTACGCAGACGCATGGCCAAATGCCAGGCGGTTTTCTGTGTCACTTCCAGTTCACGATGCAAGCGCATACTGGAAATGCCCTTAATGTTTGTTGACATCAAATAAATGGCAATGGCCCATGTCTGATAATCAAGATTTGATGCTTGCATGGTCGTTCCTGTGCGCACCGAAAATCTCTTGCGGCAATCTTTTTGACGGCAGCGATAAGGCATGGTCTTGTGTGATGCATTTGACTGGACGTTTGTCGAACCACAATGTGGGCAATGCGGACCATTTGGCCAACGTTGATCAACAAACCATTGTTCAGCAACGGCGTCGTTTGGAAACATCTTGAACAATTTCGGTAAACTGATACCGACACGATAAGATTTACCAGGGGCTGCTTGTGTCATAACGAATCACTCTTTCTTGTTTAATGGGCACTATTATATAGACTCGTTATGGATTTGCAACAATTATTTGGGCACTATTGTATATAATTCCCCAAATTTGGAAGCCGCCAATTGAAAATTTCCATACTTTTCGGAAACATCGTGAAAGCCGCATTGACCCGGAGCAGTCACGCAATGGTTTTGTCAACCGTCGATTTGGCAACAGTCGTGGACATGTCCAGCCCGACGGCGCCATTGATGGGCGGGCTTGCCAATGATTCAACTCCACATCCTCTGACAAACCAAAAATTGGTTGAACCAACGAACAATGAATCGAGAGGGGTCTTCCTTCAATGAGAATAGCGGTAAAAATAGAAAGCGGATGTTATGTAACAGACGCCGCGCAGCCAACACAAACATAAGGGATAGTTGAAAAAATCGACAAGAACACTCATAAAATAAGGAGATGATGGCGGACCGAGGAGGATTCGAACCCCCGACCCCTTGGTTCGTAGCCAAGTACTCTATCCAGCTGAGCTATCGGTCCTGATTGAAGACGTGTCTATGAATAATCATAATCAATTGCAACCGCATTTACTGCCCCAATTCAATCGTTGCGTCTCCTTTCGGTAATCCAATCGCAAAGGTTGTACCCTCCGGGCCTGTTTTCTTGAGCGATAACGTACCACCATGCCCACGAACCAACTCTTCAGCAATTGCCAATCCAAGCCCAAAGCCACCTGTGTGTGTACTTCCTCGAAAGGGCCTGAAAAGATATTCTTGCGCCTTGGACGGCAATCCCGGACCTGTATCAATGACCTCAATCCACCAACACTCTTCATCTTCATATGCGCACACCGTGACCGTCCCGGACTGTCCTGACATTGAAAGGGCCTGTCGCGCATTACGAACCAAATTCAAGAGCACACGAAACAATTGTTCTGAATCCGCGCGTAACCGCATCATCAAGGGGATATCAGAGATGAACTCGACACACCTGCTATCGACTGAAAGGCGCTCGCTTTCAAGAACGTCCGAAACAATGTCCTCTAGATTTATCATGGCCAAAGTCGGAGACGGCTCTTCGGCACGACCAAACGCAAGCGTGCTTTCGCACAATGAAACAGCCCGTCGAATAGAATTTACAATTTTTGGAGCGATACGAATGACCAATGGATCTTTGGACACCTCGATTCGATCGACAAATAATTGAGCGGACGTCAAGATGTTACGCAAGTCATGACTCACCTTGGCAACCGCTCCGCCGAGTTGAGCGAGCCGACCCTTATGTCGAAGGGCAGCCGTAAGATCCAACTGCAGCGAATTTAATGCTTGCTCAGCCTCACGAAGTTCACTGACTCCCGCACTTGGTTGAATGACGAGACTTGTATCCTCTGGCGAAGCAGCATAACGCTGCATCGAACCCACGACCCCTTTTATCGGCTTCAGAAGAAAATGCCGCACGACCGCAAAAAGCAATGCCGATATAAATACCGCTATAATGGTCGATATAATCAGAATCCGAATACCATGCTCAATCATCGCCGTTCGCATCGGTTTCGAGTCAATGGTCACTTCGATCAATAGGCCGGCCTCGCGCACAGGAGATCCAATAATACGAATCACCTCATCCCTGGAATTCAGCAATCGGAGCATCGCATCACGAATGAGAACGATCTCTCCAGCCTCTCTCAAATCAATAGTTCTATCGACCGACGGAGATAAAGGCGAATATAATACAAGTTGACGTACTTCATCCCTTCGCATCACAACATTGAAGACTTCAGCCGTCTCCAAGAGTTCCTCCTCAAGATCAGACGTAATGGCATCATCCGCGAGAAGAACAAGAGAGGCAATCTGGGCTCTCTCGAGTCGATCACGCATATAATCTTCTCGAAATCTTGAAATTGACGGCACAAGAACAAATACATCCGCCAACACCACCAGCAAAATGGTGAGAAGAAACAGTCGGCCAGATAACGAATTAAACATGCTCTCGATACATCTTCAAGGAATCCAACGCTGGATAAATCTGACAATCCACTTCAGACCATTGCTATTGAACAATCGACGACTCCAATAAACGCCCGCTATCGTTTTGTTAAGTTCACTTATTGTGGGGTATGCAACAACCATAGAGGCAACGTGACTGAGTTTAAGTTTGCGACTTAATACCAACGACCATAGATTAACGATCTCACCGGCTTGATAGCCAACCACCGATACACCAACCGGGCGGCCTCGGAAGACTATAAGTTTAATCATCCCCGCCGTCTTGCGTTCGACACAAGCCCGATCATTATACGCATACTCGGTGCACAAGACCTCAAGCTTAGAACCGTACCGAGCCCGAGCCCGAGCTTCCGTCATCCCGACCTGCGCCAACTCCGGATCGGTATAAATCACCCACGGGATTCCGGACATGTCTGGTCGCGAAGAGAATCCGAACACAATAGAGCGAATAACACAACCTGCCTGGTATCCTGCAACATGGGTAAACTGCGGTCCTCCGTTTACATCCCCGACAGCATAGACTCTCTTGTTTGTTGTTCGAAAATGTGAATCAACCTGTATACTCCCATTGTTCGCTTGAATCGCAGCCGCTTGAAGATTAAGGGAATGCGTATTTGCTCTGCGTCCAATGGCAAACAAAATATGTGTTCCAGCGATAGCGCCCCTCTGTCTCGTATGAACGGTAACCGCGCCTGTCGATCCCGAAACTTTAAAGACATCCACACCTTCCACGATCTCGACACCCTCTGACCGGAGCCTCTCCACAAGCACAGAAACAAGTTCTTGATCATGCCGCGCCAAGAGCGTTTTTTCTTCAATAATCGTAACACGACTTCCCAATCGAATATGCGCTTGCGCCATCTCCACACCAACAGCCCCGCCACCGATAACAATCAGATGATCCGGTCTCCGAGATACATCGAAAATGGTTTCATTTGTATAATAAGGAACACTCTTAACACCCGCGATATCGGGAATGATCGGATGCGAACCCGTCGCGATAACAATCCGACGTGCCGAAATCACATAACCGCCCGCCTCGACCTCCGATCGGGATAGGAAAGAGCCGTACGCACGAATGACATCAATGCCCAGTCTTTCCATACGCTCTTGACTATCGACAAGCGCAATTTGCGCCATCACATCCTTAACATGCGCTTGTACCGCAGCGTAATCAACCTGCGCCACCACGTCCGGGATGCCAAATTGAGACGCGGTTATCTGCTCACGAGCCGATTTGGCACTCGCGAGCAACGCCTTCGACGGTACGCAGCCATAATTCAAGCAATCACCGCCCATTTTGTGACCCTCTAACAGAACCACCCGAGCACCCAGTTGCACAGCTCCAACAGCAACGGACAAACCCGCCGACCCTGCCCCGACAACCAGAACATCAGTCTTGATTTTCACCACTTTAATCGACAATACGACTGCGCACAGCCCGAACAAACATGGGCATTGCGACGAGGACACACAGTCCCGCCAGAGGAAAGATAATTTGCGGTTCCCAGATCAAACCCAAACTTGGCTCCTTACCATGATCAAATACCGCACCGATGCCAACTCCAATCGACGTATAAATGGCCGCACCTGGAATGATGCCAATCGCCGTTGTCCAAATGAAGTTCCAAAGACGCACACCAACCAAAACAGGAATCAAATTGGCTGCAAAAAACGGAATGACCGGAACAAGCCTTAGTAACAGTAGGATACTGACTTCATTCGCTCGCAAATTCTGAATCAATCGCGCGAAGGTCCCAGTCATTGCATTCATTTTGCTCATGAGACGATCGCCGATTCCCCAACGGACGACAAAAAACAGTACAGTGGCTCCCAAAGTGGCAGAAAATATGTTCAACAAAGTCCCTATCGTTTGCCCAAAGAGAAAACCACCGGTGATAGAAGCCACAACCGCCCCCGGAATAGAGAAGACTACAATTGCAACATACACCACAACAAATGCTGCAGTAAGTCCAACAAGGTGATGATCCCGATAGATCAAAAGAGAATCTCGATGATTCCGCAACATTTCAAAACTGACCAAATCTCGAAAAAAAACAGTGACCGTCACCGCAACAATCAGAATAAAAATGAACGGAAAATTCCGAACCGATTTGCGCGGAAGAGAGTCTTGTGCATCCTTGATACGCTCAAGCATTTTACCTTCTCCACTGGCAACAGAGACGACATCCAAACGAGCGAACGAACCGGCAACCACCTCTTGATCAGGTCATAACACGACACGACGCTCCGTCTACACATTGATTCATTTGGACGATCAAAAAATCCTTTCAACTTACGCATGAAATCACTTGCACGCCTTTTGCGATCATAGAATCAATATTTGACTCTCGTCGATAACAATACTAAACGATTTTTTTCTACTTATTCGCACACCAAATTCGCATGATTATCTTGATCTGGAGAAAACGTCATGAAACGTACGTTTCAGCCATCCAATAGGGTCCGTAAACGTCGCCACGGTTTCCGAGCACGTATGGCCACAAAGGCCGGTCGAAAAATCTTGAATGCCCGACGCGTACGCAGTCGCAAGAGCCTCAGTGCATAGTTGCACAAACACGGTCACTCGTGAATTCTCCTGACAAACCAGAATATACATCCTCCGCTCCACAAAATATATCACCGGCCACTCTTATTCCTGTAATGATCCTGAAGAAAAGGGCGGACTACCTACGTACCGCGCGGGCCCGCCGGCTGGTTACAAAAGGATTTATGCTGCAGGCAAGAAAACGCACATCTGGAGAAATAAAGGGTATTCGAGTGGGCTTCACATGTTCAAAAAAGATCGGAAACGCCGTCAAGCGCAATCGGGCAAAGAGACGTCTGAGAGAAACAGCAAGAGAAATTCTTCCTCAATATGGATGTGATGGTTGGGACTACGTTCTGATCGGTCGCCTCAATACCACGCTTGAACATCCGTATAAACGACTTCTATCCGACTTAATCGGAGCGTTAAAAAGACTCCATTCCTAAATCGCCTACGCCGCCGCGTACCACCACAGAGACTTTGCATGTTCTTTCATTAATTACTATACCACCGTATCAGAGATTATGAGATCTTCTATTAACCCAAAATACGTGTAATCTGTCGGCAAGAACCAAGGTTGACTTTGTACCGTTACAGACGACACTCTACCAATGTTCAAGTGAAGACAGAGACCCATCAAAGAGAGAGATTGAATTGAGTCCGTTCGCTTACGTACTGTCAGGTCTTGTGCACCTCTACCGCCTCACCCTTAGCCCGTGGATTGGCGCACACTGCAGGTATCAGCCGACCTGCAGCGCCTACGCCCTTGAAGCACTTGAAAAACACGGAGCAATCAAGGGCGGAATCATGGCGGCCCGGCGCATCGCGCGTTGCCACCCTCTGGGTGGCGCTGGATATGATCCAGTGCCGGAGGAAAAATGCGAGAAGTAAATCCAGAACAGCATGCTGCAACCGTGACGCACGGCCCAGAATTCATCATTTTGACTGAAACCAGTTGCACCTCTCTGTGTAGTTCAGTGAATCATGACACCATCACCGATCTCGATACCCAAGCTCAATTCCGCAAGAGTTCTATCCAATGATCGACGATCAAAGTAAAAACCTCATTCTGGCGACAGCTTTGAGCTTTCTGGTCATTCTGGTTTGGTTCGTATTGTTTCCACCGCCTGAACAAGTGCCAATCAATGAAGAAACCGTTGCGGGTGAAACCGCAGACGCAGAGACCGACCTCGCAACGATTCCCAATGCGGCGGGGCCTGCTCTTTCAACAGACACAAACGACAAGAACGACAGACTCGCGTCAAGGGAACAAATTCCACGAATAGAGATCGATACCCCTCGCCTAAAGGGATCAATTTCACTTGTCGGAGGACGAATAGATACCTTATTCCTGAAGGATTATCGCACCACTCTCGCTCCAGACGCCCCGATTGTACAAGTTCTAAGGTCACTGGAAGAAAGCACAACGAGTGGAGCCTATTACGCACTCTACGGCTGGGCCCCTGGACGCGGATTATCTGCCGATCAAGTTCCAAACCCAAATACTCGCTGGACAATCCAAACAGGCCAAGAACTTACCCCCGATTCGCCAATTATCCTGATATGGAACAATGGAGATGGTTTAATTTTTCGGCGTGAAATCGCCATTGATTCGGATTTCATGTTCGCGATAACCCAGTCGGTCGAGAACACTGGCACAGAACCCGTCATGCTTGCGCCTTATGGAATCATTGCACGTCATGGCGAACCGGAGGATCTGAGAAACTTCTTCATCTTACACGAGGGAGGTGTAGCACGCGCCGACGGTGAACTCATCGAAACGAATTATGACGATTTTGACGGCATTCAAAGTGGGAAATGGCAAGGAGTAACCGAGAATGGCTGGACAGGATTTACAGACCATTTTTGGATGACGGCATTGATTCCTTCACCGCAGACGGCATTTGAATTCAATACAGTCTACGATTCCAACCGCGACATTTATCAAACGACTGCACGACTACCAACAATCTCAATAGACGCGAACCAGAGAAATGAAGTGACCACTCAATTTTTTGCAGGTGCCAAGGAGTGGGAAGCCATCAATCGATACCAGAACGACGGCATTGAGGGATTCATCGATTCAATTGATTGGGGCTGGTTCTTTTTTCTAACCAAACCCATTTTCTGGCTCTTGCACGAGTTGAATTTAATTATCGGCAACATGGGTTGGGCCATTATCGCACTCACCTTAATCATCAAGGCTGTTCTGTTCCCACTTGCCTATAAATCTTATGTCTCAATGGCCAAAATGAAGGAACTTCAACCAAAGATGGAGGAACTCAAAGAACGTGCAGGCGATGATCGAAAAAAGCTTCAGATGGGAATGATGGAATTATATAAGAAGGAAAAGGTTAACCCAGCCGCCGGCTGCCTGCCGATCCTCTTACAAATTCCAATTTTCTTTTCACTATATAAAGTGATCTTTGTAACGATTGAACTTCGTCACGCGCCTTGGTTCGGACCCTTTCAGGACTTATCAGCCCCCGATCCAACATCCATTCTCAATCTCTTTGGATTGCTCAGCAATACTGCTCCCGAAGCGGGAACAATTATGTCTCTCATTTTCATTGGCATTCTCCCACTGCTCTTGGGTATTTCCATGTGGATGCAGCAAAAGTTGAATCCTGCCCCAACGGATCCAACCCAAAAGATGGTATTTGCCTGGCTCCCATGGGTATTTATGTTCATGCTTGGAGGATTTGCATCCGGACTCGTGGTCTACTGGATCGCAAATAATGTCATCACATTCATGCAACAATACACCATCATGCGGAGCCAAGGTTACAAGCCTGATGTATTTGGTAATATTCTCGAGGGCTTCAAGCGAACAAAGACACTCTCGATAAGTGATGACACCAAAGCAAAGAAAAATGTCGGCATCAAAACCATTGGTAGCAAACAACCAACTGTAAAAGGATCAGACGACAAGTGACCGGCAAGGTTGCGAGCATCTGGCGTTATCCGATTAAGAGTCATGGTCGTGAATCCCTTCTTCAAACGACACTCAAAGTTGGACATCCCCTTCCGTGGGATCGTCATTGGGCTGTGCAACATAATCAATCGGATCATGATGGAACGGGTTGGGTATCTTGCCAGAATTTCATGATCGGCGCCCGAACGCCTGAGCTCGCGGCTCTAACAGCGACTCTCGATATCGAGAATCGTCAGATTACGTTAATGCATAACGCTCACGGCGTCCTAACATTCAGACCGGATGACAACGATGATTCCCAACGATTTCTAACGTGGATCAGATCCATAATTCCTCAACAATCCATGTATCCGTTTCGCATTGTATCCGCTGGCGAGCGCGGATTGACGGACAGCACTTATGCTTCGGTATCAATCATGAACACAGCTTCACATCGAGCGATTTCGCAAAAGCTTGAACAGCCCATCGAAACCGAGCGTTGGCGTGCCAATATTTGGCTCGAAGAGCTTGCTCCGTGGGAGGAATTCGACTGGATCGACCAGGAAATTCGAATTGGAACAGCAACTCTTATCGTCCGAGAAAGAATTGAACGTTGCCTCCATACAGCCGCGAACCCTTGGACCGGGAAACGTGATATCAACATTTTAAGACTTCTTGAAGACGGTTGGCACCATCGTGACTTTGGCGTTTACGCAGAAGTGATCCATGCGGGAACAATTGGTATCGGGGACAGTGCCGCTGTGGTTTCATGAACAAACTCTTGTTCCCTCTTGCCGCAGAACCAACCAAGGAGGATCTGGAGACCGGCCGCAAATTGTTCAGCGGAACCTGTAATTTTGTTAAGGGCGTCACAAGCATAGCAGAACTTCCGGCCGCAGACCGAGTCGAAATTTGCCTGGCAGGTCGCTCCAATGTCGGCAAGTCATCACTGATCAATGCCTTGACGAATCGAAGAGGAATTGCACGATCATCGAATACACCCGGTCGCACACAAGAAATAAATTTTTTTGCTGTTGGGGCACGTCATTATCTGGTCGACTTGCCCGGATACGGGTTTGCAGATGCACCCATCCCAGTTGTCCAGCAATGGCAGGAACTTCTGAGGCACTATATCGCAGGACGTCCAAACTTGCGACGCTGTTTTGTTCTCATTGATGCTCGGCGTGGACTTAAGGAAATTGATGAAGAGATTCTGATGCTGCTCGACCATACGGCGGTCTCGTTTCAAATTGTGCTGACCAAGACCGATAAAGTCAAAAACATAGAAACCGCCGGTGTGCTGGATCACTTGCGCAAAAGACTCTCCACTTACCCGGCCGCCTTTCCAGAGTTGCTTCTCACATCAAGCGCGAAAGGCACGGGTCTCACAACGCTTCGATCGATTATTTCTCGATTTTAAGTCGAAATACATTGCAGATATGCTCCTGAGCTGACACAATATCATAACCGTGCCCACTTGTTCTGTATTGGTCACAGTCTCAAAAACAGTCTTCCTAATGACCATTATGTCAACCTTTTTGACATCACACCGGTATGACATTTCCTTGGATATAGGTTTTTCATTAAACCAAAATCCTTGTTAATTTTTTCACCGTGAACAGCCGCGAGAATTTGATCGGCAAATACACAATACGAGTACTGGATCCTACCAGCATTTGCAAACAATATACGATCATGAATATTTCGCCGAATCTACGAAAGCCCTCATCATTAGCTACTATGCGGCTGTATAGGCAATATTCATGTCTCTAATTTCAGAGCGTATTCTTTACCCAATATTACGGAAATTATGAATAAAGATCATACTTAGTAAACCCCGTTTCATTAAATGCCCCATCCAGAATTCTTGAACAATCTCATTCTCAACAACCCATTCGTAACGTAAACATTTCCATTTCAAACAAAGACGGCTATGCCATATACTCGAACTCCCCGGGTCTGTGTCAAATTGACCCACGGCTGAAGAATCCTGATGAGATATCATATCGAAATCGACGCCATCGTTTCAATACTGCAAGAAAAGCCAACTTACCATGAATGAAGACTGGCATGCTTCAGCGCAAACGCTTTCTAAAGCGCTTCCCTTTCTACGACGTTATGCAAATACGACCATTGTAATCAAACTTGGTGGGCACGCGATGGGAAGCGATCAAGCCATGACAAGCTTTGCCAAAGATATTGTCCTACTCCGGCATGTCGGCTTAAATCCACTCGTGGTGCATGGTGGCGGACCAATGATTGATGAAACCCTTGCAAAATTCAATGTTGAATCTGAATTCATTAACGGGATGCGGGTCACCGATGCCGCAACGATTGAAATCGTAGAAATGGTTTTGTCAGGAACAATAAATAAACGCATTGTAAACGCAATCTGCCAACAAGGAGGCAAAGCAATCGGATTGTCTGGAAAGGATGCCGCGATTATTTCCTGCAGACGAGCCCAGAAAGAACTCGGCTATGTTGGAACGCCAGAACATATCGATCCAACGATCCTGTTGGGACTATTCGATCAGAATATTATTCCGGTCATGGCTCCAATCGGCGTTGGCTCAGCTGGTGAAACACTGAATATTAATGGTGACACCTCCGCAGGAGCGCTCGCTGCGGCAGTGAAAGCATCACGATTGTTGCTGTTAACCGATGTACCCGGTGTACACAGCGTCGATGAAGAATTGTTTTCGGAGTTATCGGCAACTGACGTCATTAAGTTGATCAAACGTGGAGTTATCTCTGGAGGTATGATTCCCAAGACACAGACAGCCCTTGAGGCTCTTCAAAAGGGCGTACCTGCCGTCGCAATTTTGGATGGCCGAGTGCCTCACGCTGTACTGCTGGAACTGTTCACGGAACATGGCGCGGGAACCCTGATCCGTTCTGACAAGCCATCAACCACATGACCATAATCAACCTGGCTGTACTCACGAACAGCGATCGACTTACCGATGCCTGATCTGGAATCAAGTATTGTCATTCGTCTCACCGTCTTCCTGAGCCTTTTCATTCTCTTTGCGCTTCTGGAATGGATACGTCCGCGACGAGCCTATGTTCAATCTCGTCCCTCACGCTGGAAAACCAATCTCGGACTGACACTGCTGAATACTTTGACTCTGCGCATATATGCCCTCGCACTTCCGTTGCTGGCCGTTGGCGCGGCTCTGGATGCACAATCAAAGAGTTGGGGTCTATTCAACAACCTGAATTGGACACCTCTCCTAGAGCTTCTGTTGATCGTATTGATACTCGATTTTGCCATTTGGCTGCAGCATATGCTGACACACAAAATCCCCCTTTTGTGGCGAATCCATCGCGTACACCATGCCGATTGCGACATGGATGTCTCCACAGCTGTTCGATTCCATCCCATGGAAATTTTCTTGTCAATGACTCTCAAAATCGGATTGGTTTATCTGCTGGGCCCGTCAGCCTTGGCGATCATTTGTTTTGAAATTCTGTTGAATGGAACGACGCTCTTCAATCATTCGAATGTGCGAATACCGCCACTCTTCGATCATCTCTTGCGCATCATCTTGGTCACCCCTGATATGCATCGCGTACATCATTCCATACGCCGATCCGAACATGACAGGAATTTCGGCTTTTCATTATCAATTTGGGATCGCATTTTCGGGACATATCAATCACAACCCGAGAACGGACATGACGACATGATAATTGGATTAGAATGGCAAGATGACCGATCAAGCAGGCTCACATGGAGTTTGTTGCTTCCGTTTCGTCATAACTAAGCCCGACCAACCCGGTCACCTTCACGCTCGGCCTATTGATCACGACATAGACGATCCAAATGATGGTCGGACTCGAACTCTTGTAAATCTTTGCAGCCCTATACACTCATCACACATCTGCTAACTCTCTCGGAATCACGAATCGGAGCGCCAAACCCGTCTTCGGACGAATATCTTCCCATCGTTCCTGATCAAAACGCACAACCAATGTAGCGCCGGTCGGGTAATCTCGAAAACGATTATGATCAGGACACCTTCGCACCAGTCTTTCGGCAAAATCCGCTATTCCGGGATTATGTGCGATCATTAGTACGCTCTTTCGGGTAGCCGTCGCCAGCACCGAAAACATGGTATCAGACCCAGCCATATACAAAGATCGTTCGTACTTCGGCCCAATCTCCAACTTGAGGCTCTCGAAAGTCTGAAATGTCCGGACCGCCCCTGAAATCAAGACTTCTTCAGGGTAAAAGGATTCACGCCGCAGCCAATTTCCAAGATCAATTGCGGCTTGGCGCCCGCGTCTATTCAAAGGTCGGTCAAAGTCGGCCAGAAAAGGGTTACTCCAACTCGACTTTGCATGTCGCATTAGAATGAGAACTAAATTCATCGCTCACTAACAATACAAACATGAAAAGGTCATTAAAACCTGAAAACACCGCTTTGAAAGAAGCAAGACATAACGTAACTCATGTGTGATCCATGAGCGGCGACCGAATCAACACAATCGACAACCCTCGCTACGCCATCCCGAGTATCACAAACTGTCGTCGCCATCCACTGGCCATGTTCTGACACAATCCGTGAAATCGGGAGTCTCTGATTTCGTCAAACATCGTGACTTGCACGTAACCATTCCTGAATGTATCGAAATCAACTCTTCCATAACAAAGCATCGATGGGAACCAAACAAAAGCGGATACAGAAACAGTGAACTCTAGCGGCGTTAAACCAGTATCGACAGAAAAGCGCCTAATGCCCCAGAATCTGGCTTAAGAACAATTGTGTTCTCGGCGACTTTGGATTGTCAAAGAACTCGGCCGGTTCGTTTTGCTCGACGATTTGCCCCTCATCCATGAAAATCACACGATTTGCAACCTCACGGGCAAACCCCATTTCATGCGTCACACAAATCATTGTCATACCGTCCTCGGCCAGCTCAACCATTGTATCAAGAACCTCCTTAATCATCTCTGGATCAAGTGCAGAGGTTGGCTCATCGAAAAGCATGATGCGTGGCCGCATACACAGCGAACGCGCAATCGCCACGCGCTGTTGCTGACCTCCCGAGAGTTGTCCGGGATACTTGTCAGCCTGCTCCGGGATTTTGACCTTTTCAAGAAAATGCATCGCCGTTTCTTCAGCTTCCTTCTTTGGAATTTTTCGAACCCAAATCGGCGCTAACGTGCAATTGTCTAAAATGGAGAGATGCGGGAATAAATTAAAATGTTGAAAGACCATTCCAACCTCGGAACGAATGGTGTCAATATTCTTGATATCCGAACTCAACAAGGTTCCGTCGACAGTAATGGACCCCTGCTGGTGCTCCTCCAGAGCATTGATGCAACGAATAAGTGTCGATTTGCCAGAACCCGATGGGCCCGCAATGACGATGCGCTCACCGCGATAAACCGTTAAATCAATATCGCGCAAGACATGAAACGTACCGAACCACTTGTTCATCTTCTCAATTGCAATTGCAACTTCGTCTGAAACATTCATGGCTGGCTGATTTATTTCTGAGACTCCATCACTCATATCAATGCTCCCTAGCGATGATCCGTCGTAAGTTGACGCTCCAACCACTGCGAATACTGAGAAATTCCGTAACAGACTGTGAAAAATAGAACCGCCGCAAAAAGCCAAAGTTCCCAATAGACACCGTTCCAGTCCGTTGAGGCCAATATCGGGCCACGAATCATGCCGACAAGATCAAACATTGAAATAACCGAAACCAAGGTCGTATCCTTGAACAAACCCACTGCAACATTGACAATTCCGGGAATCGAAATTTTCAATGCTTGCGGAAGAATAATGAGGCGCATTGACTGGGCGTAATCAAGTCCAACGCTATCGGCGGCCTCATATTGCCCACGCGGCAATGCTGCCAAACCACCGCGAATCACTTCGGCGATATAAGCGGCTGCAAACATCGTTATCATTATGATAACACGCAAGATTAAATCAAAATTACTGCCAGGCGGCAAAAAATAGGCCAGAACAACATTTGCAACAAACAGTAAGGTAATCAGCGGCACACCACGGATAAATTCAATAAAGACGACACAGATCCACTTAATGATTGGCATGGAACTTTGGCGACCCAATGCCAGCAAGATACCCAATGGCAGGGAAAGGGAAACACACACCACACCCAAAATCATGTTTAACATAAATCCGCCCATATCACGCGACGCCACGACCTCAAGTGCCGCAAAATCAGGGAATGCGTCCGACACAAAACCCCCGAGCCACCACGTGACAACAGCCGCCAATAGTCCGACAACAATGGCAACAGCAAAACTCCTGGCAACAAGCCGACTGTACACCATGTAGGCCACCCCAAAGCCAATGAGCGCGACAGCAGAAAACAGTATGGTTCCACCCCATATCAACCAGAACGCAATGAAGGGATAAAGTGCAGAGAAAACCAAGAGTTGTCTGGGAACTTGCGAAAACAGAACCGGCGCAAGAGCGATAAGCAGCAACACAAAGGCCAGCGAAGGACGCCAATATTGGTCATTTGGATAGGTGATACCGAACAGTAATTGATTCCAGCGATCACTCAAGACCGAAAAACATCCACCCGACATACCAGCCAGAATATCCTTACACTCACGAATGTTGTTCGTATTCCAGAGGCCGTTGATGATCCAAGGCAAAACAGAGGACAACACGAAATAGATTGCGTACAGTGAAACAAGTGTGAGCAGAGTCCCGGTGACACCATTTAGCAAATTCTCTCGAATCCACTTGAGAGCGCCCGTCTCCAGGACCGGCGGTGAACGTTCCGGTAGTTGTTCTTCGCGCACGAAGGCGATCTGCGATCTCTCGACCGGCATCTCAGCGCTCCTTCAGACTGACAGCTTTATTGTAGACGTTCATGATTGCGGAAATCGATAGAGAAATCAGCAAGTAGAAGAGCATCAGCAATAAGATTGTTTCGATTGCGCGTCCTGTTTGATTGAGGGTTATGCCGCCAAGTGTTCCAGTGATGTCCATATATCCAACAGCAATCGCCAGTGAACTGTTCTTCGTTATGTTCAGATACTGTGAAATGAGTGGCGGAATAATGACTCGGAGCGCTTGCGGGAGAACGACCAGGTTCATAATGCGATTAGGCCGCAGCCCGAGCGAAGCCGCCGCTTCCGTCTGACCTTTCGAGATCGCAAGAATGCCGGCTCGCACGTTTTCGGCAATAAAGGCTCCGGTATAGATGGCAAGTGCAAACCATAAGGCAATCAATGATCCGCGTACCGTCCAGCCTCCTGCAAAATTGAACCCCTTAAGAACCGGATACTCCAAGGAAACTGGTTGCCCTAATACGAAGAACGCAAAAATCGACGGCAGAAATAAAAGGCTAAGCGATGGCCAGAAAACTGGTAGAAGTCGCCCGGAACTGTAGAGTTTTTTCTTTGCATAACGGCGGTAGAAGAATACAGCGACAATTGATAACACGAACACCAGCACAACGGCCAAAGACCCGCTACCCAATACCGGAGAGGGTACGTAAACGCCCCGGTTTGTGAAGGCAATCGATTCAAAAATCATGCTTGCCGTTGCATCATCTCCTCGAAACGCTCGTGGGGCAGGAAGCACCGCTGTCATTATCGTAAAGATAATGATGATCCAGATCAGAACAGGAACATTCCGAAACGCCTCTACATAGATCGCCATCAGCTTAGAAATGAGCCAATTGCGCGACAATCTCAACACTCCGGCCACAACGCCAAGAATCGTCGCACTCAGACAGGCGAGAAAGGCAACCAGTAACGTATTCAGAACACCAACCACAGTAGCCCGCATGTGTGTTGACTGGCTTGTATACTCAATCAAGCGCTGGTTGATGTCATAGCCGGCCGGTTCGCCCAGAAAATCATACGAAATATTTAAGCCGGCGTCAGCAAGGTTACGAAACAGATTGCTTCCTAAATAAGCAAACGCAACAAAGAGTAAGAACAAGGAAATAAATTGAAACGTATAGGATCGATACCGCGTATCATTGAGCAGCATCGATAACGCAAAACTCGCTTTCGGAGGGGCAGATATGGTTGCCATAGTCCTTATGCCTTTAACCTGTTCACGCCCATGAACGTATCTTCATGGACACTCATCAAAGACACAAAATGGTCCTTGAAATGCAGTCAGGCGGTAAGGAAAGGGCGCAGAAAAATCTGCGCCCTGACCTGTTCTTCTTAGCGGAACGGTGGAGAATACAGAAGTCCACCATTTGTCCACTGTGCATTAAGCCCGCGGGCCAAACCAATCGGGGTTGATTCGCCAATATGCGCATCGAAAATCTCGCCGTAGTTTCCACCTGCGCTGATCGCACGTTTTGCCCATTCAGCGTCAAGTCCAAGCATTTCACCCAAATTGCCCTCGCTCCCGAGGAGGCGATTGATTTCCGGGTTGTTCGTTCCGGATGCAAGCTCATTGATATTGCCAGAGGTTATACCAAGCTCCTCTGCAGAGATCAGAGCATTCAAGGTCCAACGCACAATATCTCCCCAGACATTATCACCATGACGTACAAGTGGTCCAAGAGGTTCCTTTGAGATAATCTCTGGCAGAAGCACATGATCAGCCGGATTTTCAAAAGTTGCCCGTGACGCAGCCAAACCAGACGCATCGGTTGTATACACATCACATGATCCAGCAAGATACTGCTGACGAGCCTCAGCATTGGTCTCAATTGGAACAGGCTCATAGTTCATGGTATTGGAGCGGAAGAAGTCGGCAAGATTCAGCTCGGTGGTCGTACCTGTCTGAATACATACAGTCGCACCATCAAGTTCAGTCGCTGAAGACACGCCTAGGTCACGAGGAACCATGAAGCCCTGGCCATCATAATAGTTCACGCCTACAAATTCGAACTTGAGATCGACGTCACGCGAGAACGTCCAAGTTGTGTTTCGCGACAACATATCCACTTCACCTGAATTCAAGGCTGTGAAGCGCGTTTTTCCGGTTTGCGGGAGAAACTCGACGGCCGAGGCGTCCATTAGTACAGCGGCAGCGACAGCGCGGCATACAGCAACATCAAACCCTGCCCACTCACCGTTCGAGTCGGGTGCTGCAAAGCCAACCAAACCTGTGTTCACACCACAATTCAGTTTACCTCGGGCCTGTACATCGTCAAGCGTAGCGGCGATACCGGCGCCGGCGGACAAGACGCATACAAAAATTACACCCACCAGATTTCTTATTCTCATAACTTTCCTCTTCTATTGAATAGTTGACAGTAATGACGAGACGTTAAAATGAACTCTTTCAAACCATTACTCGCAGCTTGATCGAAAATGTCTCCTCACCTGTTTTCAACATATATGTGAAGAGAAGTCAATGGCAGGACCTGATTTGTTCGCTGATGCAGAAATTTTAGAATTCATGAGGGTCCGTTGACATCTATCGTGCGGCGATGATTCCTGCAACCCGATGAATGCCCGCCGCGAAGCGGGATGCGGTCTTGTCGTATCGGGTCGCAATCGCCCGGAACGCCTTGATTTTGCAGAAGACATTCTCAATCCGGTGCCGTTCCCGGTAGGTGTCTCGGTCAAAGGTGCGCGGAAGCGTTCGGTTTTTCTTCGGGGGAATCACCGT